>JBOGFL010000550.1:0-6965 GCA_050743285.1 Acidimicrobiia bacterium | reverse complement strand
GCGGCGAGAAGAAGATCGGCAGCCACCCGTCGGCGATCTCGGCCGCGAGCTCGACGTTCTTCGGGCCGATCGCGGCAAGGTAGATCGGGATGTCGGCGCGCCGCGGGTGCACGATCAGCTTGAGTGGCTTGCCGAGCCCGGAGGCGTCGGCGCCCGAGTACGGAATGTCGTAGTGCTCGCCGTGGTGCTCGACCGGCGCCTGGCGCTCGATGATGGCGCGCACGACATCGACGTACTCGCGCGTCCTCACCAGTGGCTTGCCGTACGGCTGGCCGTGCCAGCCCTCGACGACCTGCGGGCCCGACAGACCGAGGCCGAGCAGGAACCGGCCGCCGCTCATGAGGTCGAGCGTGACCGCGGTCATCCCCGTCATCGCGGGCGTGCGGGCGGGCATCTGCATGATCGCGGAACCGAACTGCAGCCGTTCGGTGTGCCCCATCATCCACGCGATCGGTGTGATCGCATCGGTGCCGTAGGCCTCGGCGGTCCAAGCCGAATGGAAGCCGAGACGCTCGGCTTCCTGGCACAACTCGATGGCCGGACCGAGGCCGCGACCCCAGTCCTGGTAGCCGAGGTTGATTCCCAGACGCATGGTTGACCTCGCTTGCTCCTTGGTGCGCCGGCGCAAGCACCGGCTCGACCGGAGGACGGTCGGCAAAGCCGCCGTCCTCCTGTCGCGAACCGTCGTTTACCGAGACCCTAGAGCCCTACAGTGAGTTCGTGAGCCTCGTCACCAACGTCATCCAGGGCAGCAACGCCGGCCGGCTGATGCTGCTCGTGCACGGTTTCGGCGCCGACGAACGGGACCTCGGCGGTTTGCTCCCGTACCTCGACCCCGACGGCAACTTCGCCACCGTCCTGCCGCGGGGGCCGATCGCGGCGCCGCCCGGATTCGCCTGGTACGACATCGCCGGGATCACCGGCGACGCCGCCGCCGCGACCACCGGGTTCGCCGACTCGCTGCAGGAGCTCGACGATCTCCTCGACGAACAGTGCGCCGGACTCGGATTCGCGCGTGAGCAGGCGGTGGTCGCCGGTTTCTCGCAGGGATCCGCGCTCGCACTGGCAATCGGGCTGCGGCGCTCCGACCGGCCCCACCCGGCCGCGGTCCTGGCGCTGAGCAGCTATCTGCCCGACGACGTCGACTACGACTGGGAGGCGGCGGCGTCGATCCCGGTGCTCGTGCAGCACGGCAGCCACGACCCGCTCATCCCGGTCGAGCGGGGAAGGGAGCTCGCCCGCTCGCTCGAGGCCCACGGCGTCCCCGTCGTCTACGGCGAGTACCCGATGGAGCACCAGGTCGCGCTGGAGAGCATGCAGGACGCCCAGGCGTGGCTCGATCGGGTACGCGCCGGTGAGCGTCCGTCCGAACCGGTGCCCGACGACCCGCCCGAGGGGCCGGTGAAGGCGGTGACGACCGCGTCGTTCGACCAAGAGGTGCTGCGGGCGGACGTCCCCGTCATCGTCGACTTCTGGGCGCCGTGGTGCCAGCCGTGCCGGCAGGTGTCACCGATCGTCGAGCAGATCGCGCTCATGCGCGACGGCTCCTACAAGGTCGTGAAGGTCAACATCGACGAGGAGCCTGCGCTCGCCCAGCAGTTCGAGGTGCAGAGCATCCCGATGATCGGCTTGTTCCGCAACGGGCGCCTCGAACGGTCCTCGCTGGGTCTGAAGCCCCGCCCGCAGCTCGAAGCCGAGCTCGGCATGCTCGTCATCCCCTGAGCGGGTTTCCCCGGCGCCGGGCACGGTCCCCTGAACGGGCCCTCAGCGACGGCACCGCGGCTCGAAGAAGCGGGTCAGACGATGCGTACAGCTGACGAGAAGTAGTCGACTCCGATGTACCGGACGAAGTCACCGGTGTGGGTCGCGTGGACCGCGGTTCCGCCGCCGATGTAGATGCCGTCATGCCCGGGGTTCCAGACCACGTCGCCGGGCTGGAGCTGGTCCATCGGAACCTTCGGGAACATCGCCTGGATCGTGTCGGCGCCGTGCGGCAGCGTCATGCCGTAAGCCGCCGTGACCAGACCCGAGCAGTCGAAACAGTCGGGCCCGACCCCTGCGTAGCAGTACGGCTTGCCCACCTGCGCGATCGCGAATTCCACCGCCGCGGCAGCCCCGGCGCCCGGTGGCGGTACGTCGTAACTGCCGCCGCCGCCGGGCGACGGTTGGGGAGTGCCGGCCGGCGGCGGTGGGTCCTGCGCACGCCGGCGGGCTGCTTCCGCTTCCCGGGCCGCGGCCAGCTCGCCTTCGACGCTGTTGAGGAGTGCCTGCTGTTCGTCGAGCTTGGCCTCGGCGGCCGCCTTGGCTTCCTCCAGTTCGGTCACCGCGGTCGACGCCTTGTCGCGTGCGGCCTCGGCGGCCTCGTGGCGGACCTCGAGGTCGTCGCGGGCCCGCGATGCCTCGTCGATCAGCTCTTCGTCGTTGTCGCGGGCGACGTCGGCGTACTTCGACCGTGCGGCGAAGTCCTGCACGTTGTCGACGTCGACGATGTCGACGGGACCGGAGTTGCCGGCGCTGCGGTAGATCGATGCGGCGCGGGCGTTGATCTGATCCTGGAGGCTGGCGATCTGGTACTCGGCATCGGCGATGCCGGCTTCGGCGTCGGCGATATCGCCTTCGGCTTCCTGGACGCGAAGCTTGGCCTCGTTCCAGGCTTCGCCGAGGTCAGCGGCTTCCTGGCCGAGCTTCTCGACCTCGTCCTGGAGCGCAGTGGCCTGCGCTTCGAGACTCTGGGTCGGGGTACCGAGGGCGACCGTGGACGGGGTCAGGACCGCGCCGCCGATCCCGGCGGCGAGGAGCAGCGGCAGCAGGCGTCGGCGCAGCTCGATCCCTCCTAGAAAACGACCCGTCGCGCATCCCTGTGGAAGCGCACGGGCTGGCCGCGACCCTAGACCGTCCGACCCGGCCGAGCCAGTACCGGAGCCCGCACCCCTTCTCAGACGGGCCATCCGGGGGTGGCCGCCGGGTCTCCCGATCCGGTGATCTGCGGTTCGGTCCAGGCCAGGGCCCTGGCGGTGGTCTCGACCACCTTCTGCCAGGCGGCCGGGTCCCAGCCCTCGGCGGCGGCCGCGACCGTCGTGTCCTGGCGGAGGAACACGAAGGCGGGGAGGTGCCCGAGGCCGAGCGCCTTGGCGAGCGTGGCGTCGGGATCGGCGAACGTGAGATAGCGGTCCTCGGCGGGGCCGAGGATGCGTTGGGCGACCAACGCCGGACCGGCGACGTAGAGCACGGTGTGGCAGTCGGCGTCCCGGAACGTGCGGAACACGCGCTCCGCGACCGGGACCCACGCCTCGGCCTCCGGTCGCGGCGGCAACATGACCAGGCACAGCGGGAACATCGTGGACCAGTCGTCGAGCGTGCGCGTCGTCCCTTTGCTGCTGGTGAGCTCGAGCGTCGGGTCCGGGTTATCCGCCACGGCGCAGGAAACTACTGTGCGAACCAGCGACAACCGAAGCCGGGGGTGCCGATGGGCGACATGGTCGAGTTCGCCAGCAACGGAAACACCGCCGGGGGGTACCTCGCGGTGCCCGACTCGGGGAGCGGCCCCGGCGTCGTCGTGATCCAGGAGTGGTGGGGACTCAACCAGCAGATCAAGGAGGTCTGCGACCGCTACGCGGGCGAGGGCTTCGTGGCGCTGGCGCCCGATCTCTATCACGGTGAGTCGACGACCGAGCCCGACGAGGCCGGCAAGCTCATGATGGCGCTGAACATCGAGCGGGCGGCCAAGGACATGGTCGGCGCCGTCGACGACCTCGGTGACCACGACGCCGTGACGTCGGCGGGCGTCGGCGTGACCGGCTTTTGCATGGGTGGCGGCTTGGCGCTGTGGCTGGCGACGCTTCGTCCCGAACGGATCAAGGCGGTGGTGCCGTACTACGGAATCATTCCTTGGCCCGCGGCCCAGCCCGACTGGTCGGTTCTTCGCGCGAAGGTGCAGGGGCACTACGCCGAGAACGACGAATTCGCGTCACCCGAGGAGGTCGCGAAGTTGGAGGGCGAATTGCGCGGGCTCGGCAAGGACGTCGAGTTCTTCACGTATCCCGGCGTCGAGCACGCGTTCACCAACCACCATCGGCCTGAGGTGTTCCACGAGGACCACTCCGACACTGCGTGGCAGCGCACCGTCGAGTTCCTTCGCGCCAACGTCACCTAGGCGAACGCGCTGGCGTCGCACCGGCACAAAAGCTGTGTCTCCGCGACGCCCAACGCGAGGGCGGTCAGGCCAGGCCGATCGCCTTCAACATCGAAGGCGGGAGCCCGTCCTCACCGGCGGCGAGCATGGCGGCGCGCTCGACGTTGATCGGGTCCCTGTCGCGCTCGAGCCACTCGTCCCACGGCCCGGGCGGGATGGCGGCCGGGTCGCCGTTCGCGGCCACGCAGTGCCGCAGGTACGCGCTGAGCTCGGCGATCTCGGCTTCGCCGCCGATCGGTCCGTGGCCGGGCACGATGGTCCCGGCGAGGTCGGCAACCGCATCGAGCGTCTCCGCCCATTGCGCCGGGTTGCCCTGGAACGCGAGCGGCGTCACGCCGAAGAAGCAGAGGTCGCCGGGGAAGCAGACGTCGGCGTCCTCCACCAGCACGATGAGGTCGCCCTCGGTGTGCCCACCCGCGGGAAGCAACTCGACCCGCGGCGTGAGCGGCGCCGCCCCGTCCCCCTCGTGGGTGGCGGGCCGGGTCCCCATCTCTTCGAGTACCTCGAACTCGTCGGCGAACGCGGGCATGAACGCCTTGTAGGCGTCGGTCGGCATCGGCTGGTCGAGCACCGCGCTGGTGGGCTTGGTCGCGTAGACGGCCGCGTGCGGGAAGGCCTTCGTTCCGCCGACGTGGTCGATGTGCGCGTGCGTCAGGACGATCCGGCGGATCGGAACCCCGAGGCCCTTCACGGCTTCCGCGAACGGCTCCCACTGCGAGGGGACCATGAGCGTGTCGATGACGGTGACGCCGTCGTCGTCGACGACCACCCCGGCGTTGCTGACGCCCGACTCGCCGCCCGGTTGGAGCCAGGCAAAGACGCCGTCGCCGACTTCGTGCAGCGTGCGCACCGGTGTCGCTTGGGCCACTTCGCGACCCTACCGGTAGCCTGGATCCCATGTCCGAACGCTCCCGCAGTCTGCCCCGCCGTTCGGTGCTCTCGATCCCCGGATCGAGCCCGAAGATGCTCGCCAAGGGGCCGAACCTCGGCGCCGACATGGTGTTCCTCGACCTCGAGGACGCCGTCGCGCCGCTCGAGAAAGAAGCGGCCCGCGACAACGTCGTGAAGGCGGTGAACGAGCAGGACTGGGGCGACACCGTCCTCTGCGTGCGGGTGAACGCGTGGGACACGCGCTGGACGTACCGCGACGCGATCCACGTCGTCGAGAACAGCTCGGAGCGTCTCGACGAGCTCATGCTGCCGAAGGTGCAATCGGCCGCCGAGGTCGTCGCCCTCGACCTGCTCCTCACCCAGATCGAGGAGACGACGGGCCGGCAGTCCCGTGTTGGCATCGAACCGCAGATCGAGACCGCGCGCGGTCTCATCAATGTCGAGGAGATCTGCGCGGCGTCCGACCGGCTGGAGACGATCGTGTTCGGCCCGGCCGACTTCGCCGCCTCCACCGAGATGCCAGTGCTCACCGGCGGTGTGCAGGTTCCCGAGTATCCCGGCGACCACTTCCACTACGTGTTCGAGAAGATCCTCATGGCCGGCCGCGCCAACGGCCTCCAGGTGATCGACGGGCCCTATCTCAAGATCCGGGACCTCGACGGGCTGCGTGACTACGCGACCCGCACCCAGATACTCGGCTACGACGGCAAGTGGGCGCTGCACCCCGACCAGGTGACGGTCATCAACGACGTCTACACGCCCACGCAGGAGCAGTTCGACCGGGCCTGCGACATCCTTGACGTCTACCAGCAGGCGACAGAGGAAGACCGCCGCGGCGCGGTGATGTTCGACGACGAGATGATCGACGAGGCCAGCCGCAAGATGGCCACCAAGTTCAAGCTCCGCGGCGAACGCGCCGGCATGAGCCGCGCCACGTCGGAGTGACCCCCGCTCAGGCCGACTCGCGCGGTGAAGCGATCTCGGAGTCCGATCCGCTCGCTTCCTTCTCGTCGACCTGGGCCTGGAATTCTTCCAGTTCCTCTTCCACTCGACCAGGAGCCTCGATCGGGGCGCGGCCCTTGCGACCGACCCACATGAGCCACGCGAACGTGAGGATGAACGTCGCGCCGGTCAGCCACCACTGGTAGCGGGCCACCCAGCCGACGATTTCGAGGAGCGGGTCGGAGAAGATGTCGCCGAGCCACCAGATGAGCGCGACCCGCACGACAGTGCCGGTCACGTTCAGCACGATGAACACCGGCACCGACAATCCCGACGCACCTGACAAGGCACAGATCAGGCTGCTCGGCATCAGCGCCACGAGCGGGTAGGCCGCGCGGCGGAACCAACGCTCGATCCACGAGAGGGCGCCGGGCGCGCCCGACTTCCGCTCGACCCAGCGGATGCCGGCCTCGCCGTAGCGGTACCCGAAGATGAAGAACAGCGGGTCGGTGAGGAGTAGCCGCAGCACGACAACCATGAAGAACGGGACGAAGTCGACCTGCGGTGCCGCCAGCACGACGAACCGCAACGCAGGCGCAAGGAACACGAGGAGGAGCGGCGAGTTGACGAGCAGCGTCGGGGAGATCGCCTCGCCGACACGCGACGCGATGGACGCGACCATCATCGGCACCACGAGAGCGGTGATGATCCACCGCTCTCTCGGATCTTGAAGGTCCACGACCCGCCGCACCGCTACATGCTGCCGCGCGGTCCTAGCCTTGGGTGCGCATGGAGATCGCCGGTGCGTTTCTGGGGCTCGTGGTGCTGGCGGCGGCGGTGGTCGGCCTCGTGGCCTGGAGGATGCGCCGCCGGCACGGCGGCGTCCCCCGGGGGTGGCAGTACGACCAGAGCGAGGCGGCCGACCTCCACCGCCGCATGT
>JBOGFL010000549.1:0-2623 GCA_050743285.1 Acidimicrobiia bacterium | reverse complement strand
ATCCGACATGGAGCAGCGCAAGGCGGCAATCCTCCAGGCGATCGTCGAGGAATACGTGGCGACGGCGCAGCCGGTTGGCTCACAGACCATCGCTCGCTCGCGTGACCTCGGCGTCTCGAGTGCGACGGTACGCAACGACATGAACGTGCTCGAGCGCGAGGGCTACATCGTGCAGCCGCACACCTCCGCCGGGCGCATCCCCACCGACCATGGCTACCGGTACTTCGTCGACCACCTCGTCCCGAGCCGCGCCCTCCCGGCGGGCCAGGGCCAGGTGGTGACTGACTTCTTCGCTTCGGCCAACCGGACCCTCGAAGGCCTCCTGCTCGAGACCAGCCAGCTGATGGCGTGGCTCACCGACCACGCGGCCGTCGTGGTCGGACCCCGGCGCGAGCAGGGCGAGGTCCGGGCCGTGCAACTGGTCCCACTCCAACCCCGGGAGATCCTGGTCGTCGCGGTGCTTTCCGACGGCTCGGTCGAGAAGGAGGTGGCTCGTCTCCCCCAGGACGTCGGTGACGCGTCGCTCGGCGCCGCCGGCGCCAGCCTCGACCGGTGGATCGGCGCGCGCCTCACCGAACTGCCCGAGCCCGAGCCGACGGGCGACGCCGACGCCGATGAGCTCGTGCGGGCGGCGCGCGGCGTTCTCCGCGATCGGTTGGCCCCGACCGACGAGCCGATCTTCATCGGCGGCGCCAGTCGGATCGCGGCCGAGCACAATTCATTCGCCGCCACTGACACCGCCGAGCGCCTGCTGGAGCTGCTCGAGCGCCAGCGCGAGCTCGCGTCGATCGTCCACGACCTGCTTCAGGGTGGGCTCACCGTCCGCATCGGCGCGGAGAACCCGTTCGACGAACTGCGCGACTGCTCGCTGATCCTGGCGCCGTACGGCGGGCCCGGCGACCCCATCGGGACCGTCGGCGTGCTTGGCCCCACGCGCATGGACTACCACCGGGCGATGACCGCGGTGCGTTCGGTATCGGAACGTCTCGGGGACGCCCTTCCGGGCTGAGCGCCGTGGCGACCGACTACTACGTGATCCTCGGTGTCGCGCCGAACGCGACCGACGACGAGATCAAGCGCGCCTACCGCCGGTTGGCGCGTGAGCTCCATCCCGACGCGAACCCTGGTGACGCGGTTGCCGAGGCCCGGTTCAAGGAAGTAACCGTGGCTTACGAGACGCTCGGCGACAGCGAGCGCCGGCGTCGCTACGACCTGTTCGGCCCCGACGGTACGGGGTCGGGCCCGATGAGCGAGGCTTTCGGCGTCGGAGATCTCTTTGACGCGTTCTTCGGCGGCGACCTCGGTGGTCGGGCCGGACGCGGACCGCAACGCGGTGCCGATATCGAGACGCGGCTCACGATCACGCTCTCGGAAGCCGCCTTCGGCATCGCACGGGCGATCACTGTGCGCCTTCCGGTCGAATGCGAACGGTGCCAGGGTTCCGGCTGCGAACCGGGCACACACCCGTCCCGGTGCGACGTGTGCGGCGGGGCGGGGCAGGTGCGCCAGGTGCGACGGTCGATCCTCGGCCAGATGATGACGGCGGCGCCCTGCCCGGCGTGCGACAGCACCGGCAGCCGAATCCTCTCTCCCTGCAACGACTGCCGGGGCGACGGACGGCTGGTCGGTGCGTCGAACCTCGATGTCGAGGTCCCGGCCGGGATCGACGACGGGCAGCGCCTTCGCCTGGAGGGTCGCGGCCCGGCCGCGCCCCGCGGTGGGATTCCCGGTGACCTCTATGTCACCGTGCACGTCGAGCCACAGCCCGGTCTTGTGCGGCAGGGACGCGACCTGCTCCACGCGTGCTCGGTTTCGGTCGCGCAGGCCGCACTCGGCACGACGGTCGAGGTGCCCGGGCTCGAAGGGCCGCTCGAGCTGGAAGTGCCGCCCGGCACGCAGCCCGGGCAGGTGCTGCGGCTCCGCGGCGAAGGTGTCACCGCATTGCGCAGCCGGGGACGGGGCGACCTCCTCGTCCATGTCGATGTCGAAGTCCCCGACAAGCTGACGGCCGAGGAGGCCGAACTGTTCCGCCAACTCGCCGGACTCCGCGGCGAGCACATCGAGCCGCCGGAGCCCAAGCGGTTCTCGCGGTTGCGTTCGGCGTTCCAGTAACCGCGAGTGAAGTTCGCGGCCACGTCCGGCGCCGCGGGGCATGTCTTCGCACCCGCGCTCATCGACGTGCTCGAGATCACCGGCGCCGACGCGCATCACCTGGCGCGGGTCCGGCGCCTGCAACCGGGCGAAGCGGTGACGGTTGCCGACGGAACCGGGGCCTGGCGTTCGTATGAGGTCGTCACCGCGCGCGCCGAGTTGCTCGAACTGGCGCGGGCCGGTCCCCTCGAGCAGGAGCCACCCTTGGGTCCGCGACTCGTCGTCGCGTTCGCGATCACGAAGGGTTCCAAGCCCGAGGTGGCGGTCCGCCAGCTCACCGAGCTCGGCGTCGACCGCATCTCCCCGTCGTTCTCGAACCGGTCGGTCCCGCGCTGGGACGATCGTCGTGCCGCTCACGCCGGCGAGCGATTCCGGCGCGTCGCCCGCGAGGCCGCCGTCCAGTGCCATCGCGCCCGCCTTCCGGTTGTCGGTGCGCCCGTCGATCTCGCGTCGCTCGCAGGACGGCCCGACC
>JBOGFL010000548.1:0-3337 GCA_050743285.1 Acidimicrobiia bacterium | reverse complement strand
GTTCACGACCCTCCAACCCGGCGACCTCCTCCTCACCGGCACGCCCGGGAAGGTGCCGACCGCCAAGGAGGCCGGCTCGCTGGTTCCCGGCCAGCGGGTGACCGCGACCGTCGAGGGGATCGGCTCGTGCGTGAACCGGACCGTCCCCGATCCCCTGGGCTGAACGTGCAGGCGCGCCGGATTCATCGTCATGGTCGTGAACGAACGTTGTCCCATTCAGTGACCGTGCGGGTGAGCGACTCGGGGATCACCAGCCCGACCTCGAGCTCCTCGAACCACCGGCCGTAACTCGGAAATGGGTCGTCACGCCTGAGGGTATGCCGGCACTCCTGCCGGTATCGGCCATGCCAGCGGTCGCTACCCGCAGCCGGGCGACGTCATGGGAGCCTCGATCGACGGCATCGGCGCCCTCTGCAACACTGTTGGGTCACGACCCATGTGAGGACCGTGATGTCGCGATCTCAAACGACCCGATTCGACTTCCTGCCACTCGACCGAGCGCGGCTCGAGATGCTGCGCGAGGCCAACGAGCTCCGGCGCTCCCGCTGCCTCCCGGAGTACCCGGTTGCGGCAGCCGACCTCGGCACGATGAAGTCTCAGCGAAGCTGCCTCGCTCGTGGACGCAATCGTCGCCGCGCTCGCTGACCAGCACGTCGAGCTCGCGGGGCTCCTGGCGGGACGCGACGAGGGCGACTGGCAACGGCCGACCCCTTGTGAAGGCTGGACAGTCGCCGACGTCGTGCTCCATCTCGCGCAAACCGACGCGATCGCGATCGCAAGTGCACGCGGGACATTGGCCGCGCCGCTCACCGAACTCGCTCGTGACGACCTCGGACGCGCGACGACCGTTGACGAAAGCGCCGATCTGGCGGTCGCGCGCGAGCGAGGCCGGCCCGGACCGGAGCTGTTCGAGCGCTGGACCACCGGTGCGGCCGAACTTCGGAAAGCGCTGAGCGAGTGCGACCCCTCGGCGCGCGTCCTCTGGGTCACGGGTGAGCTGTCGGCGCGCACCCTGGCGACGACGCGTCTTGCCGAAACCTGGATCCACACCGGTGACGTGGCCGCCGCGTTCGATCGGACGCTCGCGCCCACCGACCGCCTCCAACACATTGCCCGCCTCGCTTGGCGCACGTTGCCCTACGCGTTCGCGCGCGGCGACCGCAAGCTCAGGGGCCCGGTGGCCTTCGAGCTACGAGGGCCGGGCGGCGACGCGTGGGACTTCGTCCCCGATGAAGAACCACTGACCGTCATCCGCGGGGACCTCGTCGAGCTCTGCGAGGTCGCGGCGCGCCGCGTCGATCCCCGGCGTACCGGGCTGCGAGGAACGGGGCCGGACGCCACCGCGGTCCTCGAACTGGTGCGGACCTACGCCTGACGGCACCCCGAGCATGCCTTGCCAGAGATATAGCTAGATCACACCCAAGGGACACCGAAAGCGCGTCGCCCTCGCCCTTCATCCGGGCGATGACACGCCCGGGTGCACGCGCCAGATGTGCTCCTACCGCGACAACTTCGACGACTTCTCAGGCGTCGACGCGGTGGTGCTCGGCATCTCGCCGCAGGACGTCGACAGCCACGAGAATGGAGCGAGAAGCGAAGTCTGCCATTCCCGTTGCTCGCCGACACCGACAAGAAGGTGATCGAGATGTACGGCGTGGGCGTCGCCGATCATCGGAGTGCGCCGTTCGGTGTTCCTCGTCGACCCCGAGGGAACGGTGCGCTACAAAACACGTCGTCGCGATCATTGGCGCGACGTTCCGCAAGTCCGGTGAGCTTGCCGCCCAACTCACCAAGATGGGATGAGCGTCCGCTCGCCGGCTGCACCTACCGGACCGGCAGGCCCAGTTCCCGGCTGATCACGAGGCGCTGAATCTCACTCGTCCCCTCGCCGATCTCCAGGATTTTGGCGTCGCGGTAGAAACGGCTCACGGGCGTCTCATCGACGTACCCGTAGCCGCCGAAGATCTGCGTCGCGTGGCGTGACGCCTCGACCGCCGCTTCGGTGGCGTACAACTTGGCCATCGCCGCCGCCCGCTTGAACGGCCGGTCGTTGTCCTTCAGCCACGCCGCTTTGTAGGTCAGGAGGCGGGCGTTCTCGACGAGTACCGCGAGATCGGCACAGCGGAACGCGACACCCTGGTTCGCCCCGATCGGCGCCCCGAACGCCTCGCGCGCACCTGCGTACGCCACGCTCTGCTCGAGACAGGCCTGGGCCAGCCCCACTGCCAGCGCGGCGATCGCGATGCGACCGTTGTCGAGGGTGGCGAGGAACTGCTGGAAGCCGTACCCGCGCTCGCCCAGGGTGTTCGCGACGGGAACCCGGCACTCTTCAAAACGAAGGGGATGCGTGTCGGAGGCGTGCCAGCCCATCTTGCGGTACGGCGGATCGACAAAGAACCCCGGCGTACCCGAGGGCACGAGAATGGCGGTGATGTCGCCGCCCTCCCCTGTACGCGTGGTGACGGTCACCACGCTGGTGATCGGCGTACCGGAGTTGGTGATGAACGCCTTGGCGCCGTCGATGACCCACTCGTCGCCGTCGCGAACCGCACGGGTCCGCGTGGCGCCGGCGTCGCTCCCCGCGTCGGGCTCGGTGAGGCCGAACCCGGCGAGGGCGCGACCCGCGCACAAGTCGGGCAACCAACGCTCCTGCTGCTCCGGCGTCCCGTAGTCGACAATTGGCGCCGCGCCGAGGCCGACGCCGGCTTCGAGGGTGATCGCCATCGAGGAGTCGACCCGACCCAACTCCTCGATCGCGATGCACAGCGTCGTGAAGTCGGCCTCCGACCCGCCGAACTTCTCGGGAAAAGGCAACCCGAACAGCCCAAGGTCACCCATCGCCATGACGACATCGACGGGGAACACGTGCTCGCGATCCCACCCTTCGGCGTGCGGAGCAATCTCACGCTCAGCGAAGTCGCGCACGACCTTGCGGAAGCGTTCCTGCTCCTCGCTGAAGTCGAAGTCCATCGCACTCCTCACATGGGCGGCACGCCGTGGCGGCGCTCGCTGAAGGCGCGGCTCTTGCCCGCGGCCGAGCGGAGTCGGATCGCTACCTCGCGGCGCAGGTCGGCGGGCGCCACGACGGCGTCGACGACGAGGTCGCTGGCGAGCCGCAGCAGGTCGACGTCGGCCTCGTACTCAGCCCGTCGTTCCTTGACGAACGCCTCGCGTTCAGCTGGATCCTCGATGGCGGCGATCTTGTTGGCGTAGACAGCGTTGACGGCCGGTTCGGCGCCCATGACCGCGATCTGGGCGCTGGGCAGCGCCAGGACGGCGTCGGAGCCGAAGGCGGGACCGGACATCGCGTACAGCCCCGCGCCGTACGCCTTGCGGA
>JBOGFL010000547.1:0-3494 GCA_050743285.1 Acidimicrobiia bacterium | reverse complement strand
CTCGGCGTGGCACGCCGACCAGGAACGCCTCTGCATCTGGCAAGCCGAGGACAGCAGCCAACGGTGGGCCACGCTCGACGGCATCCACGAGCGCATCGACGAGTGGTGCGAACACGCCCGAGACGGGTTTGCGACCACCGAGAACGCGAGGAACCCCGAGATCTATTGGCAGGAGGACTGCGAACGAGTCGCCGGACTGGTCGACATTGACGCGCTCATCGGGGCGAACCCCACCGACGGAGATCACGACGAGTTCCATTTCGCCGAGGCCCTCTCCGCCGACGGCCGGCCAAGCCCGATCGTTGTGTTCGACCTTGACCGCGGGGCGTTCCGCGTCACCAACCGTTTGCCCATGGGCGTACCTAACCATCGAATGGTTCGCGGTCGCTGGCTGTACCGCGCATCAGTGCCGCAACCGCCGCGCACGATCGACGAACTCAGATCGCTCCTCACCGACACCCAGCGGGAGCGACTCGACCGTGATCTCCGAACAAGACCGGTCGTCATGTACGGCCTCGTCTGGCGCAACAACGCCGGCCTGGTCGCCACGATGATCCTGTCTACCGTCGACGACACCGAGGCACGAACGAACAGGCTCGTTGTCCTGCGCCCTAAGGGCCGTGACGCACTCCTGCTGCGTGCCGGCAGTGATGCTGTGATCCTGCAGGATCGATCGGTCGTGATCGTCGGCGTCGGCGCGATCGGGTCTCACATCGCCGACCAGCTCACCCGCGCTGGGATCGGCAGGCTGATTCTGGTCGACTACGACATGCTCTGGCCCGCCAACCTGATCCGCCACGCCGCGCCGCCGGGCACTCCCGCGGGAGCCGCGAAGACCGCTGCGCTCCGCGAGCACTTGAGTCAGTACCCATGGGCAGAGATCCAGGTCGTCGACGACGTCATCTGGACGCCGAGCCGGCTACGCGAGGTGCTCGCGTCGGCCGACCTGACGATCGAGGCGACCGGTCACGCAGGGTTCGCTGAGCTCACCGCTCGAATCGCGAGTGACCTAGGAAGCCCGGTCGTATCGGCTGCTCTGTTCCGTGGTGGCGCCATTGCACGCGTGCGACGACAGGCAACCGACGACGACACCCCATTTGTCCAACGTCCGCACCTCGACCAGTATCCCGAGATCACCCCGCTCGACGAGGAAGTCGAGTACGTCGGCACTGAGACGGGATGCCTCGCACGGGTGCACAACGCGCCGCCTGTGGCAGTTGCCCGGGCCGCAACACTGGCGTCCGAGGTCGTCATCGACCACCTCGTTGGCCGCCACGAGCACGACGACGAGCTGCTCGAGGTCATGCGTCGAGGCGATGCTCCGTTCGACCGACTCGGACGCGTGCGCCACGAGGATCTGCCCGTGACCATCGACCTCACCGAGGCGGCCCAAGCACGGCTCCGCGAACTCGCGCGGGGCGCCCTTCCCACCGAAACCGGGGGCGTGCTACTCGGCTGCTTCGTCGATGGGCGCCCTGTCATCTCCGAGGTTGTCGAGGTCGCTGACGACGATGCGACCCCGACGACCTACCACGCCCCCGCAGGCGCGACCCAGGACGCGGTGAGAGCGGCGAGGGCGATGGACGCACGACTCGGCTACATCGGCGAGTGGCACAGCCACCCGTCCGGCGCCGGCCCGAGCCCCCTCGACGCCACAGCCATGGCAGCTCTCGCCGACTCCGACGCTGAAGCGACGGAGCCAGTTCTCCTTATCGTCCAGCCATCGGACTGGCGGCCCGAGCGTATCGAGGCCTACGTGAGTACCGAAGGTCGGCTCAAGCCAGCGACAATCTGCTTGACGGGCGATCTGCCGGCGCTTGAGGAAGAGGTTGCGTCGTGACCGCATTCATCAGCTACTCGGACGAACGGGAACCGAGGACTCAGCTTGTTTACGCGCTCCGGGAGCACGGTGTGACGCCGTGGCGCGATGTCGAGGATCTCGACCTTGGCAACCGAACCACAAACGCGATCGAAGCCGAACTCGCGGAGTGCTCGGGCGTGATCCTCTGGGTCAACGAGCAGGTGCTCCGCTCGGCTTACGTCGCCAGCGTTGAACTGCCTGCCATCGCACGAGCAGCACGCGACCGCGGCATTCGGATCGCTCCAGTCTTCGACGGGCTTAGTCCCTCGGACGCGTCCGAGCGAGTGAGCCGCCTCGGGATCGAGATCGGGGAGAGCAACGGACACGTCGTCGACCAAACAGCTTCTTCGCTCGAGACGGCTGCGGCAATAGCAGCCCGGTACGCAAGTGCAGAGGTGAAGGCAGCCTGCGCCAATGGGCGCGAACCGATCGTGCGGCTGATCACCTACGACGACACCGCCCCGCGTCGTGGTGAGGCTGTGCTCAACCTCGACTGGCGGCACGCGCTCGCTTCGGACGACGCGACCCCCGATGTCGAGGCGCGACTTCGAAAGGCCCTCCTCGCCTCGACCGGAGCGCTCAAGGCTGCGTACGGAGCGTCGCAGATCGCGCTCGCAGCGAAGGCGCACCTTCCGGCGGCCGCCGCGCTGGGGCACTCCTTCGCTGAGACGACCGGATGCACCGTGCGCATGGACCGCGACGGCGCCATCTACACCGCTGACCGGACCATCGCCGACATCGCGGATCTCCAGGTGACCTGGCATCTCAAGGGCCCGATCGACGCACGCGCCGCGGCCGTGGAAGTCGCGGTCACGAGAGACTCCACCGCCGGAGTGAGCGCTCATGTCGCGGACGGTCACCGGTACCGCGACCGCGCCACCCTGACACCGTCGGCAGGAAGCGGACGCTTTGCCCTCGACGGACCAGAGAGCTGCAACGCCTGGGCCCATCAGGTCGGCAACCTCCTGACCGAACTCGGCGCCCGCCCTGACATCGACCGGGTCGACCTCTTCATGGCGTGTCCCGTCGAACTCGCCGTGGCCATCGGCTGGTGGGCCAACGCGACGGGACCGGTCACGCTCATGAACTGGGCGGGCAAGACTGGGCCGTACACACCGATGTGGCACCTGCCCTGACTGGTCGACCCGCACTCGACTTCTACCGGAACTTCTACCGGACGGGTCGAAATCCGGTAGAAGCGCCGAGCACGCTCCAGCATGCTGATCGGCAAACCAGCAGGTCAGAGGCACTTTCTGGCATCGACCACCATCGATCGAGGCACCTCAGATCGGAGTTCAAGTCCCCCCTCGCCCACCACGAGGTTGCAGGTCACGCCGCACGCCTGACGCCGAGCGCGAGAAGCCACCTTGCGACGACGAAGGACGGCACCGTCCGACGATGGCGTCGCGGCGCTCATCGCCGAGGCAGTCGAGCGGCTCGCACGACGAGTTCGTCGGCGACGGTGACCGATCCGCGCGCGCATACACCGAGAGAACTCGTCGCGCGGTGTCCGCGAGGGCCTCGGTCAGGTGCCGACGTAGGCCGCGAGGTGCTCGCCGGTGAGGGTGGAGCGGGCGGCGACGAGGTCGGCGGGTGTGCCCTCGAAGACGATCCGGCCGCCGTCGTGGCCGGC
>JBOGFL010000546.1:0-10618 GCA_050743285.1 Acidimicrobiia bacterium | reverse complement strand
CTCACAGGTGACCATCACCGACGAGCGGGCACAAGTGGTTGATTTCACGGAGCCGTACTTCGAGTCGAACCAGGGAGTCATGGTCCTCGAGGACTCCGACGTCGAGGTCTCCGATCTCGAAGACGCGCAGTCGATCCAGTGGGGCGTGCAGAACGGCACGACGTCGCAGACGTTCCTCATCGACGAGGTCCAGCCCGACGAAGAGCCGCGGGCGTATCAGGAGACCGACCAGCTGTTCAACGCCCTCCGGGCGGGCCAGATCGACGCGGTCCTGCTCGACACCGCCATCGTGGTCGGCGAGGCGGCCCAAGACGATTCGCCGTTCGAAGTGGTGTCCCAGTTCAAGACTGGCGAGGCGTACGGCGGAATCCTCGTGAAGGACTCGCCCAATCTCGACGCCGTCGACGGGGTCCTTCAGGACATGCTCGACGACGGGACGATCGACGAGCTCATCCTGGACAACCTGGTGCCGAACATCGTCCCGGACGAGGAAGAGGTGCCGTTCATCGAGGTCTGAGCCACCCATGACGAGGGTGACATGACCAGAACCGAACCGGCGGTCGAGGGCGTCTCCGAGGAGGAGGCGCCCTCGGCCGATCCGGTGGCGCAGGCGGCGTTCATCGTTGCCATCGTCGGCTTGGTGACACTGACGATCGTCCCGTCGATCGTTGCGCTGTACCTCGCGCGGCGCGCCGAGCGGCGCATCGTGGCCGCCGATGAGCGCGTCGGGGGGGCGAACCTGCTCGGTACGACCCGGCTGGTCGCGCAGTTGGGCATCTGGATCGGCGTCCTGGTGTGGGGCGCCATCACGGTCTACGTGTATCGGGAAGGCTTCCACGACGTCCAGGAGTCGTTCTTCAACTGGGACGACCTCAGGGCGAGCTGGCCCCAGGTGCGGAAGGGCTTCTTGCTCAACGTCCAGCTGTTCATGGTCGCCGAGTTCCTCGTGCTCATCTGGGCCATGGTCGTGGCGCTGGCCCGCATCCTGCCGGGCCGGGCCGCAGTGCCTGTCCGCTGGCTGGCCGTCGGCTACATCGACGTGTTCCGCGGCCTGCCGGCGATCGTCACGATCTACCTCATCGGCTTCGGGCTCCCGACCACCGGCATTCAGTTCTTCCGCGACATGAGCTTGTTCCAGCTCGGCGTGATCGCCCTGACGCTCGTGTATGGCGCCTACGTCGCCGAGGTGTACCGGGCCGGTATCGAGAGCGTGCACTGGGGCCAGTGGGCCGCGGCCCGCTCGCTCGGCCTCAACTACGGCCAGACCATGAGGCACGTGATCATTCCTCAGGCGATCCGTCGCGTCATCCCACCGCTGCTGAACGACTTCATCGGCCTGCAGAAGGACACCGCGCTGGTCACGACGATCGGCATCCTCGAGGGCTTCAACCGGGCCCAGATCTACGCCAGCGCCAACTTCAACTCGTCGTCGGTGGTCGGGCTGGGAATCTGCTTCGTCGTCATCACGATCCCCTTGGCGCGATTCACCAACTACCTCGTCAAGCGCGACCAGCGCCGGCTCCAGGCGGTGGCCTGAGGTCATGCCGTTCCTTGAGATCGAAGACGTCCACAAGCGCTTCGGAGAGAACGAGGTGCTGAACGGCGTGAGCCTCGAGACCGCTGAGCACGAGGTTGTGTGTCTCATCGGTGCGTCCGGCTCGGGGAAGTCGACCCTGCTGCGCTGCGTGAACGGGCTGGAGCCCCTCACCGGCGGTTCGATCACGGTCGACGGTGTCCCGGTGATTCAGGAAGACATCAAGCTCGACCGGCTGCGGCGCGAGGTCGGGATCGTCTTCCAGAACTTCAACTTGTTCCCGCACATGAATGTCATGCGAAACATCACGCTCGGTCCGCGCAAAGTCCTCGGACTCCGCGTCAAGGATGCGAACGAACGCGCAGAGCTGTTGCTGACCCGCATCGGCCTGTGGGACAAGCGTGGTGAATACCCCGACCGGCTCTCGGGCGGCCAGCAACAGCGGGTCGCGATCGCGCGTGCGCTTGCTATGCAGCCAAAGCTGATGCTGCTCGACGAGGTGACGAGCGCCCTCGACCCCGAGCTCGTGGCCGAAGTGCTCGGCATGATGCGCGAGCTCGCGGAGGAGGGTATGACGATGCTCGTGGCTACGCACGAGATGTCGTTCGCCCGTGAGGTTGCGAGCAAGGTCTGCTTCCTCGACGCGGGAACGATCGCCGAAGAGGGCGCGCCCGAGCAGATCTTCACGACGCCGGCCAACCCCCGCACCGCGGAGTTCCTGCACCGGGTACTCGAAGCCGGCCGTATGTGAACCGCCGCCCTTCGTGAGCACGTTCGACGTTCTCGGCGAGGTGGGGCTGCCGGCGCCCGTCTCGGAGCTCGCCGCGCGCCGTTGGGACGTCGTGGTGGTCGGTGGCGGACACAACGGCCTGACCGCAGCGGCCTATCTTGCCGGGGCCGGGAAATCGGTACTCGTACTGGAACGGCGTGAACGTCTCGGCGGTGCCTGCACACTCGAGCGGCCGTTCAGCGATTCCCGCTTCGTCGTCAGTCCGTGCGCATACCTCGTCGGAATGCTCGACCCCCGCGTCATCGCCGACCTGGATCTGGCCCGCCACGGGTACGAGGCAGTCGTGACGGATCCGGCCCAGTGGACGCCGTTCGACGACGGCACCTCCCTCACCGAATGGCGGGACGGCGCGCGCACCGCCGCCGAAGTCGCCCGCCTCGCCCCGGGTGATGTCGATGGCTTTCTCGCCTACGACGAGTTGTTCATCCGCATCCGCGACCGCTTGCGCGACCCGGCTGCCGACGCCTGGGACGGCGACGCCCCGACCCGCGCCGAGATCGAAGCGCGGTTTGCCGACGACCCCGAGGCGCGCGAGGTAGTGCTCGAGGCCTCGATCGCAGACATCGTCGAGCGGCACGTACGCGACGAGCGCCTCCGCAACGCGCTCCACGGGCAGGGGACTATCGGCACGTTCGCGGGCCCGCGGGAGGCGGGGACCGCGTGGATCCACGCCCACCACCGTCTCGGCTTGCTCGGCGGCTGGGGTTACGTGGTCGGTGGGATGGGCCGGGTGTCGTTCTGCATCGCCGACGCCGCCGTCGAAGCCGGCGCGATCGTGGCGGCAGGGGTCCCGGTGGCGGCGGTGGTTCCCGGGGAGGGCGTTCGGCTCGAAGGCGGTGAGACGGTGCGGGCGGCGGCGGTCGTGTCGAACGCCGACCCGAAGCGCCTGCTCGCCATGTGCGACGGGGACGTGCCCGACGCGTTCCGGTCGCGCGTCGATGCGTGGTGCAGCGAGAGCCCGGTCGTGAAGCTCAACTGCGCGCTGGCGCGCCTGCCGACGTTCATTGCGACGCCCGACGGTCCCGAGCACGTGTACCGCTCCCAGGTGGTTGTCACCGGGACCATCGACGACACTCAGGCCGCGTGTGAGTCGGCCCGGCAAGGCGAGCCGCAGCCTTCGTTCTGCGAGATCTACTTCCAGACCCCGTACGACCCGTCGGTCGCGCCACCGGGAACCCATGCGATGAGCGTCTTCGCCCAGTACGCCCCCTACACGCTTGCCGACCGCGACTGGGACGCCCGCCGTGACGAAATTGGCGACCGGGTGCTCGCCACGATCGCCCGGTTCGCGCCCGACGTGGTGACTTGCGTGACGGACCGGCAGGTGCTCGGCCCGCCCGACGTCGAGGCCCAGATCGGCCTCACCGGGGGCCACATCTTTCAGGGTGAGTGCCTACCCGACCAGATGTGGGAGCGCCGCTTCGCGCCCCGCACGCCGATCCCGGGCGTATACCTGTGCGGAGCCGCGACCCATCCCGGCGGCAGCGTCATCGGCACCAACGGGCGCAACGCGGCCCGGGTGGTGCTTGCCGATCTCGGCACCGACGGGGTGTAGGCCCGGAGACCCTGGGTACGTTCGCGACCAGAACCGTCCCGGTCGCGGGGCTATCTCCAGGAGCGCGCGCTGGCGGCGGCTCTTCGCCTTGCCGGACTGCGCCTGATCGCCAAACAAACAACGCGCCTACCGTGGAGAACCGTGGCGTACTCACCCGATCGGGCGCTCGGGGCGTTCAGTGCGCGCGGGCCGTGGGTGGTCGTCCCCGACGAGATCAGCTGGCGCGTCGGGATCGATGAGTTGCGGGCGCGCACGCAGGCCCAGGTCGCAGCGGCGCTCGCGCCGCTTCGCCGGCCGCCGCTCGCCCGGCTGAGCCGGGTAGTCACCACGCTCGGCGGCGCGATCGCGGCGTGGTGCGTCTTCGAGCGAGGCCGACCGTGGTCGCGAGCCGGGATCTCCCGTCGCCTGCGCCGGGCGTTCGAACGGCTGGGCTCGACGTACGTGAAGCTGGGTCAGATCGTGTCGTCGGGCGAAGGCCTCTTCCCGCCCGAGCTCGTCGCCGAGTTCAAGCTGCTGCGCGACCAGGTCCCGCCGGAACGGTTCGCCGACGTGCGGGCCGTCGTCGAGGCCGATCTGCGCCGGCCGCTGGGCGAAGTCTTCTCCTGGTTCGACGAGGCGCCGCTGGCGGCGGCGTCGATCGCGCAGGTCCACGCCGCCCGTTTGGTCACCGGCGAAGAGGTGGTTGTCAAGGTCCAACGCCCGCGCGTCGCCGCGCTCGTCGACGCCGACATCGCCGGCATGGCCTGGCTCGCGCCGCGGCTCGTCGGGCGCATCCCCGTCGCCGCGCTCGCCAACCCGCCCGCGCTCGTCGAGCTGTTCGCGGAGACGATCGTCGAGGAGCTCGACTTCCGGCTCGAAGCCGAGAACATGCTCGACATCGCGCGCGTGCTCGCCGAGACCGACCAGCGGGCGATGGTTGTCCCGCGCCCGCACCCAGCTCTCGTGACCCGCCGGGTGCTCGTGATGGAACGGCTGCGCGGCTTCGCGTTCGACGACGTCGAGTCGATGAACGCGGCGGGCATCGACACGAGCGCGCTCTTGCGGGCCGGTCTCATCGCGTGTCTCGAAGGCGCCCTCATCCACGGCGTCTTCCACGGCGACCTCCACGGCGGCAACCTGCTGGTACAGCGGGACGGGCGCACCGCGCTGCTCGACTTCGGGATCACCGGCCGCCTCGACGAGGCGCACCGGGTCGCATTCCTGCGCCTGCTCGTCGCCGGGCTCGCGGGTGACGTGCGGGTGCAGCTCACTGCCCTGCGCGACCTCGGCGCGTTCCCGCCCGACACCGACCTCGACGCGGTGATCGTCGACCTCGACCTGGAGGGACCCGTCAAGGACCCGACCAAGATGTCGTCGGACGAGCTCGTCGCCGAGCTCAGCACGCTTACCAGGAAGCTGCTCGATTACGGGGCCCGGGCACCGAAGGAACTCATGCTCTTCGTGAAGAACCTGATGTTCCTGAACGCGGCCACCGCGACGCTGGCCCCGGACCTCGACCTGCTCGCCGAGATCGCGCACGTGCATACGTACTTCGTCAAGGAGCACGGCGCCCGGATCCTGGCCGAGGTGGGCGTCGACCCGGAGCGGGCCACCCTCGACCTGGACGCCGTCAAGGCGTCGTTCGGCGTCGAGGCCGAGGTGGAGGGACTCACGTTCCGCGAGCTCCAGGAGCGGCGCCGCTTGATCCTCAGGCGCCTGCAGCAGCGCCGCCGCTAAGGTCCCGCTCCGAACCCAAAGGAGGGACGGTGGCGACGTACGACCTCGACGAGCTGGAGCAGGCGTTCCGCGACTACTGGACGAAGGGCGCCGTGGGCGAGGACTGGGACGCGTGGTCCGACCTGTTCACCGACGACGTGACCTATCTGGAGCACGTGCTCGGGCCGAAGCAGGGTCGCGAGGCAGTGCGGGCGTGGATCAAGCCGATCATGGCCGACTTCTGCGAGTTGTACACCGCCTACGAGTGGCACCAGTGCGACCCGTCGGGGCGCATCGTCGTCTACATGCAGAACCGGCGCGATCACCCGGACGGCAAGAGCGCGCCGATCGACTTCCCCGGGATGACCGTGCTCCGGTACGCCGGCGACGGGAAGTTCAGCCTCGAAGAGGACTTCTGGTCGTGGCCCGAGGCCAACCGGGCTACCGACGAGTACCGGAAGGCCTGCGAAGCGCACGACCCCGACCACAAGGCCAAGCGCACCCGGCTCAACTGGGGCAGTGGCCCGGCGTGGACCAAGGGCGCTCCGAGCTACGCCGAGCGCCCCGGCGCGAGCTCGTAACCTCCCTTGACTTCGTCTGCCGGTAGCGGCGCCGGCGAAGAGTGAGGGCGCCGCTAGCCTCGCTGAGTGCCCGAGGCTCCGCAAATGCAGGCGTTGTCAGAGCGCCTCGATGCCGCGTTGGGCGGGTCGCGGCTCGAGAGCTACGAGCCGCTCGGCTTCTCGGGCCTGAAGACCGCGATGCCGCCGCCGGAGGCCGTCGTCGGGCACACGCTCGAGCGGGTCGGCCGGCGGGGCAAGTACGCGGTGCTCGAGTTCGACGACGACCACCGCGTCCTCGTCCATCTGTCACAGGGTGGGCGCGCCGACATCGAAGCGCCGCCGAAGAAGACCAAGCCGCGCGGCTCGGTGGTCCGCCTCCGGTTCGAGAACGGCCTGGCGCTGCTCGTGCGCGAGTTCGGTACGGAACGCAAGGCGGGGTGGTGGGTGCTGGCGCCGGGCGACGACGGCCCGCTCACCCGGCTCGGCCCGGAGGTCCACAGCAACGAGTTCGCGATGCTGGTCCTCCAGGGTGACGACAAGCGGCGGATCCACACGATTCTTCGGGATCAGGCGACGGTGGCCGGGGTCGGCCGCGGCTACGCGGACGACGCGTTGCACCGGGCCCGGCTCTCGCCCTACTCCACGCTGGCGGGGCTCGACGCCGAAGCGCGGCAACGGCTGCTCGACGCGGTGCGCGAGGTGCTCGCGGCCGGGCTCGAGCGCGAGCGCGGCCGGACCGGCGGCTTGTCGGAGAACAAGCTCGGGGAGCACTTCGACGTGCACGGACGCGCCGGGTCGCCCTGCCCGGTCTGTGCGGACACGTTGCGCCGGATCTCTTACGAGTCGCACGAGGTCGTGTACTGCCCCAACTGCCAGACCGGCGGAAAGGTACTCGCCGACCGGCGGATGTCGCGCCTCGTCCGGTGACCCTCGCCGCGTTCCTCCAACGTGACCTGAGCGCGTCGGCCCCGCCCGTGCCTACTCGACGTTCGCGAACCGGCTGCTGCTCCGGAAGTACTCGACCGCTTCCGGCGGTGCTTTGTGCGGTGCGCCGGCGTCGAAAGGGGGCTGCGGGTCGTACTCGATGCCGAGCTGAATCGTCTGCGCCACGATGTCGCTCGCGAGCTGGGCGGCAAGCCAGAGCGCCATGTCGATTCCCGACGACACGCCCGCGGCGGTGACGTACTTGCCGTCGACCGCCACGCGCTCGAGCGTCGGCTCGGCGCCGAACTGGCGCAGCACCTCGAGGGCGGTCCAGTGGCTCGTCGCCCGGCGGCCTTCGAGGAATCCGGCCGCGCCGAGCAGGAGCGAGCCCGTGCACACCGAGGTCGTCCACTGCGACGTGGCGTCGACCGCGCGTAGCCAGTCGAGGACCCGGGCGTCGTCGCGGAGCCGTTCCTCGCCGTGGCCACCGGGAACGACGACGACGTCAGGCGCCGAGACTTCCGCGATCCTGCCGCTCGGCAGGAGCGTGAGGCCCTGGTCGGTGGTCACCGGCTCGCCGGTCGGGCTCACGAGCGTGAGCTCGGCGTCGGGGATCCGCCCCAGTACTTCGGAGGGGCCGATGGCGTCGAGGAGGGTGAGGTCGTCGTAAAGGAGAAGCGCGATCTGCATGCGAGGATGGTAGGGAAATGAGGCCCCTCCGCGACGTGGATTACCCGGCGAATCAGCCGCCGCCGCTCGTGGGCTACGACGTGTACGGCCAGGACGCGGCGTTGGTGGAGGCGGTCGGTCGGGAAGGTGGCGCCGCCGCCGACGGCGAGTTGCGCGCCTTCGGGTTGCGGGCCGGCTCCGACGAGGCGATCGCCTGGGGCGTTCAGGCGAACGCGAACCCGCCGGTGCTACGTACCCATGACCGGTACGGCGCCCGCATCGACGAGGTCGAGTACCACCCTGCGTACCACGAGCTCATGCGGATGAGCATCGAGCACGGACTGCACGCGCGCCCGTGGCGCGACGCCGGGCCCGGTGCCCACGTGGTGCGGGCGGCGGGGTTCGTGGTCGGGAACCAGGTCGACGCCGGGCATCTGTGCCCGATCTCGATGACGTACTCGTCGGTGCCCGCGTTGCGGGCCGAGTCCGCGCTGGCAGACGAGTGGGAGTCGCGCATCACTGCCGACGAGTACGACCCGCGCAGTCTTCCGGCGAGCGAGAAGGCCGGCGTTCTCGTCGGGATGGCGATGACCGAGAAGCAGGGCGGTTCCGACGTGCGCGCGAACACGACCCGCGCCGAGCCCATCGCCGGCGAGTCGGGCGAGTTCGTGCTCACAGGGCACAAGTGGTTCTGTTCGGCGCCGATGTGCGACGCGTTCCTCGTACTTGCGCAGGCACCCGGTGGGCTCACGTGCTTCTGGCTGCCCCGGTGGACGCCGGACGGTGGGCGCAACGCCTTCCGCATCCAGCGGCTGAAGGACAAGCTGGGAAATCGGTCGAACGCGTCGAGTGAGGTCGAGTTCCATCGGGCGTGGGCGCGGCGCATCGGCGAGGAAGGCCGGGGCGTCCGCGCGATCATCGAGATGGTCAACCACACCCGACTCGACTGCGTCCTCGGCGCGACCGGAAACATGCGCCAGGCCCTTGCCCAGGCCACCCACCATGCGACCCACCGGCAGGCGTTCGGTCGGGAGCTCGTCGACCAACCGCTCATGACCAACGTACTTGCCGACCTCGCGCTCGAGTCCGAAGCGGCGACGTCGACGGCACTGCGACTGGCGCGCGCGTACGACGCGCACGAGAACGACGAAGAGACGCAGTTCCGTCGCTTGGCCACCGCGGTCGTCAAGTACTGGACCTGCAAGCGCCAGACCGCGCACATCGCCGAGTCGCTCGAGTGCCTGGGCGGAAACGGCTATGTCGAGGAGTCGCTGATGCCGCGGTTGCTGCGCGAGTCGCCGCTCAACGGCATCTGGGAGGGCTCCGGCAACGTGATGTGCCTCGACGTGTTGCGGGCCATCGTGCGCGAACCCGCGTCGGTCGACGCACTGTTCGCCGAAGTCGACCTCGCCGACGGCGGCGACGCCCGTCTCGACGCCCATGTAGCCCAGACGCGGGCCCGGGTCGCCGACCCCGGCGACACCGAGCACACGGCCCGCCGCCTGGTCCAGGACCTCGCCCTCGCGCTCCAAGGCTCGCTCCTCGTCCGCTTCGCACCGCCGGCCGTCGCCGACGCCTTCTGCGCGTCGCGCCTCTCCGGCGAACCCGCCTTCACCTTCGGGACCCTGCCGTCGGGCGTCGACACCCACGCCATCGTCGACCGCGCCCGCCCCATGCTCTGAGTCGCGGCGACTACCAGCCGCGAGTGCCGGGCGCGCCCTTGAAGGGGCCGGCGACGCGGGAGGTGATCCAGCCGCCGTAGAAACCGCCCGGCTGGGGAACGACGAGCTCGCCGTCGACGTGGCATCCGTCCATGCGGCCCGCGTAGAAGGCGACATGGTCGACGAGCGGTTTGAAGCCGGGGCTCGGTTGGTCGTAGCCCCACGCGGCGTCGGCCTCCTTCCGGTCGCCGCCGCGCACCGTGAAATAGTGCGCGCGACCCTTCCATTCGCAGAATGACCGGCCCTCGCTGGGGTCCAGCGCCACGGCCACGACATCGGCTACCGGCAGGTAGTAGTTCGGAGGATGGCTCGTCTCGAGCACGCGGTAACCCCGGTGCGCCTCGGCGATGGTCTCACCGCCGAGCATCACGACGAGATGGTGCGTGACCGGCTCCAATCGCGGCGGTCGCGGGTAGTCCCAAGCCGACTCCTGCCCCGGACTCACCGGATCGCGTCGAGGGCGCGCCACGACGACTACCCGGTGAACGCCGGTGCGGCATTGGTCACGGTGCACGCCGCCGACGCGACGTCGCTGCTGAGCAGGCCGATCATGACCGCAACCTACTTGCGCGCCAGATGCGTCTTCAGTCGAGCCAGGCGGCGGTCCCACTGGCCGCCGACGTCGACCATCCAGCTCATCGCGTCGGCGAGGGGCCCCGGCGTCACCGACCAGCGCACCTCACGACCGTGCCGCTCGCCGGCCACGAGTCCCGCCTCGCTCAGCGCCTGGAGATGCTTCACCACCGCCTGCCGGCTGACCGGAAGCGGCGCGGCAAGCTCAGTCGCGTTCGCGGGAGTGCGAGCCAGCCGGTCGAGCAGCTCGCGGCGCGTCGGATCGGCGAGGGCCGCGAACACGGCCCCGACGCGCTCGTCGCGCCTCACGCGGCGGCGCGGGCGATCGGCGACGCGGGACGGGTCTCGATGACGTGCACGAGAGTCCCGCCGGGAACGGGGTCGAGCGTGATCGTCACCGTCGTGCGCTCGGCGAGCCGCCAACGACCGCCCGCGTCGGGCCACCAGCTGAACACCAGTCGACGCCCGGGCTCCGCCTCGTGAACCAGCGCCCGCCGGGCGGTGCCGTCGGGCAGTACGAAGTGCCCGCCTCCGCCGGGCCGCACCTCGATGTCGACGTCCGCCTCGAACCAGTCGGCGAGGGCGGCCGGATCGGAC
>JBOGFL010000545.1:0-4719 GCA_050743285.1 Acidimicrobiia bacterium | reverse complement strand
ATGCAGGTTCGCATCGGAACCGACGGCATCCAGCTCAACCCGGTGCGCGGCCGGTATGCGTTTCCTCCCGAGCTGGACCTGATGGCCCGGCTCGCGGGTCTGCGGCTCGAGGCGCGCTGGGGCGGGTGGGACCGCCGCCCGTTCACAGCCGACAGTGAACAGCACGTCTCCGTCTACGCTCGTGACGATGGCTGAGGACGCACCGACTCGCCGACCTCGCAGCTTCGAGGTCACCGACGGAATGGAGCGCGCCGGGGCGCGCGCCATGCTCCGGGCTGTCGGGATGACGGACGCCGACTGGGACAAGCCCCAGGTCGGCATTGCCTCGTCGTGGAACGAGGTGACGCCTTGCAATATGCCGCTCGACCGACTGGCGAAGCGCTCGAAGGAGGGCGTGCGCGAGGCGGGCGGCTTCCCGCTCGAATTCATGACGATCGCGATCTCCGACGGCATCTCGATGGGCCACGAAGGGATGCGCGGGTCACTGCCGAGCCGCGAGATCATCGCCGACTCGATCGAGTGTGTCATCCACTCCGAGCGGCTCGACGCCCTGGTCACGTTCGCCGGCTGCGACAAGAGCCTCCCGGGGATGCTCATGGCCGCCGCCCGGCTGAATCTCCCCGCGGTGTTCCTGTACGGCGGGTCGATCCTGCCCGGTCACTGGAAAGATCGAGCCCTCGACGTCGTCAGCGTGTTCGAGGCCATCGGCGCGTGTGCAGCCGGCACGATCAGCGAGGACGAGCTGGGCGAGATCGAGCGGCGGGCGTGCCCGACCGAAGGCGCGTGCGCAGGGATGTTCACCGCCAACACCATGGCGTCGATCGCTGAGGCGATGGGAATGTCGCTTCCCGGGAGCTCGTCGCCGCCCGCGGTCGACCGGCGGCGGGACGACTTCGCGTTCGAGAGCGGGCGCGCCGTCGTCGGACTGCTCGACGCCGGCATACGGCCCCGCCAGATCATGACCAAAGAGGCGTTCGAAAACGCGATCGCGGTGACCATGGCGCTGGGTGGCTCGACCAACGCGGTGCTGCACCTCCTCGCGATTGCCAACGAGGCGCGCGTCGAGCTCGAGTTCGACGACTTCAATCGCATCGGGGCCCGGGTTCCACACGTCGCCGACATGAAGCCGCATGGTCGGTTCCACATGACGGATCTCGACGCGGTGGGCGGCGTGCCGGTCGTGTTGCAGATGCTTCTCGACGCCGATCTGCTCCACGGCGACTGCCTCACCGTGACCGGCCGAACGGTCGCGGAGAACCTCGCCGCGCTGGACCCACCCAGACCGGACGGCGACGTCGTGAAGCCGCTGCGCGAACCGATCCATGTCCAGGGCGGCATCGCGGTGCTCCGCGGCTCACTGGCGCCAAAAGGCGCGGTCGTGAAGGTCGCCGGCATCGACGAGCTGCGCTTCGAGGGCAGCGCCCGAGTGTTCGACGGCGAGGACGCGGCGATGGCCGCGATCCTCGCCGGCAAGATCGAGCCGGGTGATGTCGTTGTGATCCGCTACGAGGGCCCGAAGGGCGGGCCGGGCATGCGGGAGATGCTTGCGGTCACCGGCGCCATGACCGGCGCCGGTCGCGGCGCCGACGCCGCGTTGGTCACCGACGGGCGCTTCTCGGGCGGTACCCAGGGCTACTGCGTCGGCCACGTCGCGCCCGAGGCGGTCGAAGGTGGTCCGATCGCTTTCGTCGCCGACGGCGACCAGGTCGTCATCGACGCCGAGGCCCACACCATCGACCTCATGGTCGACGACGCCGAGCTTGCGGGCCGCCGAGCCGACTGGAAGCCGCCCGAGCCGCGCTACCCGAGCGGCTTCCTCGCCAAGTACGCCCGTCTCGCGCAGGGCGCCGAGAAGGGCGCGATCACCAACGCCTGAGATTCTCGAAGTCGAGGAGGCCCGGCGGCTGATCGAGGCTCGCGCCCTCGGGCGCGAGATCGTCAAGGTCGACGCGCCCGACGCCTGGTTTCTCAAGCGGGGACTCACCCCGGCGGCCGCGCGCCGCGCGCTCAGGGGTCGCATGCTGACCGCCGCCCGCCGGCGGGGCAAGCAGATCCTGCTCGATACCGATGGCGGAGCGGGCCCGGTCCTGGGCTTGCACCTCGGGATGAGCGGCCGCGTGCTCGTCGACGGCAGCGAAGCGGGCGATCCGCTGATCTACGCGAGTAATCGTCACGTGCCCGCGTGGGTCCGCTTCGGCCTGCGCTTCGCCGACGGTGGCGTGCTCGCGCTGCGGGACCCGCGCCGGCTCGGCGCGGTCGAGCTCGAGCCTGACGAAGCCCGGCTCGGCCCCGACGCGATGTCGCTGCGGCTCGCCGACCTCGAACCGGTGTTGACGCGCAGCCGGGCGCCGCTCAAGGCCGTGCTCATGGACCAGTCGCGGGTCGCCGGCCTCGGCAACCTGCTCGTCGACGAGGTGCTGTTTCGGTCCGGCCTCGACCCCAGGCGGCCGGCGAAGTCTCTCGATCGCGACGAACGCCGTCGCCTGCACCGGGCGATCCGCGCCACGGTCCGGTCGCTGGGGAGGCGCGGCGGATCGCACACCGGAGACCTCCCGCGCGAGGTCGCCGTGCCGTGCCCACGCGACGGCGGCCCACTCGTGCGTCAGACGGTGGGTGGGCGCACCACCTACTGGTGCCCGGTCCATCAGGTGTGAGGCGGTCACGCCTATCGCGCCTTGCGGCACCGGCCGTCCGTGTGCGAAACTGGTGCCTCGATGTCCGCCACCACGATTGTCGTAGTTACCTAGCGCACGGCTCGACCATCCGCGCCGTGCGCCCGCCCCTCGCAGAAGCGAGGGGTTTTTCATATCCAGGGACGGATAGAAAGAAGAAGAGGAAGCGATGAAGCTCACCGGGGCCCAGGCCCTCATCAAGAGCCTCGAGATGGAAGGCACCGAGGTCATGTTCGGCCTCCCGGGCGGCGCCATCCTGCCCGTCTACGACCCGCTGATCGACTCGTCGATCCGCCACATCCTCGTGCGCCACGAACAGGGCGCCGGCCACATGGCCGAGGGGTACGCACAGGCGACGGGCCGTCCCGGCGTGGCCATGGTGACGAGCGGGCCCGCGGCCACCAACATCGTCACGCCGTTGTGCAACGCGTACATGGACTCGACCCCGCTGGTCGTGGTCACCGGCCAGGTGCCGTACGCGAACATCGGCTCCGACGCGTTCCAGGAGTGCGACACCACCGGGATCACGATGCCGGTGACGAAGCACAACTGGCTCATCACCGACGCCGAGGACATCCCCCGGGTCGTGCGCGAGGCCTTCCAGGTGGCGACGACGGGCCGGCCCGGCCCGGTGCTGATCGACGTGCCCAAGGACATCTCCAACCAGGAGATGAAGTGGTACTGGCCCGAGTCCGTCGACCTGCCCGGCTACAAGCCGACCCTCCGAGGGCACCCGAAGATGGTCAAGGACGCGGCCCGGCTCATCAACGAGGCGGAGCGCCCGGTCATCTACGCGGGCGGCGGGATCCTCAAAGCGCGCGCCGCCGAGGCGCTCCGGGAGCTGGCCGAGCTGACCGGCATCCCGGTCGTGACCACGCTCATGGCGCGCGGCGCGTTCCCCGACGATCACCCGCTGGCGTTGGGCATGCCCGGCATGCACGGCAACTACACCGCGGTCACGTCGATGCAGCAATCCGACCTGCTGATCGCGCTCGGCTCGCGTTTTGACGACCGGGTGACGGGCAAGGTGAGCGAGTTCGCGCCCGAGGCCAAGACCATCCACGTCGACATCGACCCCGCCGAGTTGGGCAAGGTGCGACGCGCCGACGTGCCGATCGTCGGCGACTGCCGCATGGTCATCGAGGAGCTGGTGAAGGCAGTGCGGTCGGACCAGGACAAGCACCCCAAGCAGGACCTGACGAACTGGCGCGACCGGCTCGAGGCGTGGAAGCGCGACTTCCCGCTGCATTACGACCAGGCCGAGGGTGGCCCGGTGAAGCCCCAGTACTGCGTCGAGATGCTGCGCGACCACACGCCCGACGACACGATCGTTGTGGCCGGCGTCGGTCAGCACCAGATGTGGGCAAGCCAGTTGTGGAAGTTCAACTCTCCCTACACGTGGATCAACTCGGGTGGGCTCGGCACCATGGGCTTCGCGGTGCCGGCCGCGATCGGGGCCAAGGTCGGCAAGCCCGAGCGGATGGTCTGGGCGATCGACGGCGACGGATGCTTCCAGATGACCGCGCAGGAGATCGTCACCGCGTCGGCCGAGCGGATCCCGGTGAAGATCGCGATCCTCAACAACGCCTACCTCGGCATGGTGCGACAGTGGCAGGAGCTCTTCTACGAGGAGCGTTACTCCGAGGTGTACCTGTCACCCGACCTGCCCGACTACGTGAAGTGGGCGGAGGCGATGGGTGGCGTCGGCATGCGGGTCGACACGCCCGAAGACGTCGTGCCCACCGTCGAGAAGGCGAACGAGATCGACGACCGGCCCGTCGTCATCGATTTCCGTACCGACTACCAAGAGAAGGTGTACCCGATGGTGCCGGCGGGCGGCTCGAACGACAGCATCATCCTCGACCCGGCACACGACCGTCCGGGAGGTCGTTGATGGGCACCAATGGCAACCACCACATCCTGTCCGTCCTGGTCGAGAACCGCTTCGGCGTGTTGTCGCGCATCGCCGGACTGTTCTCGCGGCGCGGCTTCAACATCTTCTCGTTGGCGGTGAGCCCGACCGAGGAAGAGCGTTACAGCCGCATGA
>JBOGFL010000544.1:0-13034 GCA_050743285.1 Acidimicrobiia bacterium | reverse complement strand
CCGGTGGAGACCGACCGGACCGGCAGTGTCAGCTCGCACTTCCGCGAGGGCGTCGCGTACGTGCGCTCTCGGCCGGCACTCGTCCTCGCGGTGGTGACGATCGCGGCACTGGCATTCTTCGGCAGCGGCGCGATCCAGCTGGCCCCCGCCTTCGCCCGTGACCAGTTCGACGTCGGTGCGGCGGCGTACGGCACTCTGCTGGCGGCGTTCGGCGTGGGTGCGATGGCGGGTTCGGTGGTGATCTCCATCGTCGGCGACCGCGTGTCGCGCTCGCGTATGGCGATGACGGGCACGTTCATCTACGCCGCCGGTGTTCTCGTGCTCGGCGTCGCGCCCGTCTTGCTCGTCGGCATCGCTGGTCTGCTCCTCATGGGCGTGGCCCACCTGCTGGCCGCGGTGTCGCTGAACACTTCTATCCAGGCCCGGGTGGCCGAGGGATTCCGGGGCCGGGTGATCTCGCTGTACCTCATGGGGCTCATGGCCGGAGTTCCGACCGGCGCGCTCATCCAGGGCAAGCTCGCATCCGTCGTCGGACTGCGCCCGACGGTCATCGGCGCGGGGCTGGCACTGATCGGCTTCGCGCTGTTTGCCATCGTTCACTGGCACTCGATGCGACCGCTCGACGAGTCGATCGACGACGAGCCCGATGCGCTCGCGGAACCCGAAGGGCTGCCGGGCGCCGAGTAGCTCGAGCGTCTTCCGCATCAGCGGTGAGATCACGATTCAGATCCCGGTGACGGGCACCCGCACGAGCGGGGCAACGTCAACGAGGTCTACGTCAACTGACGGTCAGGCGTCGGCAGGTGGAACGAGCGCTCTCCAGACGAGCCCTCCGAGAATCCCCCCGACGAGCGGGAAGACGATGAACGCCCAGAGCTGTTCGATCGCCCAGCCGGCCTGAAACACCGCGGTGGCGAGACTACGAGCAGGATTCACCGACGTGTTGTCGACCGGGATGCTCACGAGGTGCACCAGTGCCAACATCAAACCGACGGACACACCCGTGAACCCGGCGACCATGGAGCGGCGTGAGGTACTGACGACGACGAGGACAAACAGGAACGTGAGCACGATCTCCGTCACAGCCATGGCACCGAAGTCGAAGCCGCCGGGCGAGTGGTCACCCCAACCATTCGATGCGAAACCGGACTCCTCGGCGTCGAATCCGGGGAGCCCGTTGGCGATGACGAAGATCACGAGCGCGCCGACGAGACCACCGACGATCTGGCCGACGAGGTAGAAGGGCACCAGTGCGCTGGTCGTCTTTCCGAGCGCCCACGACCCGATGGTCACGGCCGGGTTGATGTGACAACCGGAGATACTGCCGATCGCGTAAACCGCGCAAAGCAGGCTGAACCCGAAGGCGAGCGCGACGCCCAACGTGCCGCCGACGACGTCACCGGCGAGAATGGCGGTCCCCGGACCACCGATGATGAGGATCGCAGTGCCGATCGCCTCGGCGATGCCGATCCGCAGGCCGTGGGACATCCGAGTCCTCCTCTTGGGCTCGCGGGAGGGACGCAGCCAACCCTAACGACGGCGCGAGCCAGCGTCGCGGATCCCTTGTCTCGCACGGTGACGTTCAGGCCGGCGCGAAGAGCGGGGCGGGGACCTCGGCGTCGACGCCGGCGAAGCGCAAGGGGCGGAACACGACCTGCACCGGCATCTCAAAGGTGAGCTCGGCGGGATCGCAGTCGACCATGCGGGTCGGGATGCGGACGGCCGGATCCTCCTCGAGCGCGACCAACGCGGGCACGAACGGCACCAGATCGGCGAACTGCGGCAAGAAGGCGTGAGTGACGACGACCCACGAGAACAGCGTGCCCCGTCCGCTCATCGGCGTCCACGTGAAGGCGGACGCGCCGCAGTAGGCGCACTCGTCCTTCGGATACCAGTGCGACCGGCCGCAGTTGTCGCAGCGCGGGATGCGCAACTCCCCGGCGGCGGCGCCGGCCCAATACCCGGCGGTCGGATCCCAAGCGGTGTCGGGGAGCGGGAACTCGGCTCTCACGCTCCCCTCCGCAGCAGCAACGTCGCGGCTTCGGGACCGGTGTAACCGCCGTACGCCGCAACCTGGGCGCCGTCTACCTGCGCCGCGGCCTGGCCGCGCAGCTGGCGCACGATCTCGACGACGTGCGCGATGCCGAGCACGTAGGCGTGGGAAAGCAGCCCGCCGTGAGTATTGGTCGGCAGCCGACCGCGGTCGTAGTCGAGCCCGCCGTTCTCCGCGAACGCGCCGCCCTCGCCCTTGGCGCAGAACCCCGAGTCTTCGATCTGCATGATCGTGTGGATCGTGAAAGGGTCGTAACAGGAGTAGACGTCGACGTCGGCGGGGCCGATACCCGCCATCTCGAACGCCTTGGGCGCGGCGAACACCTGCGGAGTCGACGTGAACGCGGGCTGCTCGGCCCAGTGCGTGCCGGTGTGCGAAATGCCCAACCCGATTCCGGCGACTTCGACGACCGGTGTCACGAGGTCACGAGCCTGCTCCACCGAGGTCATGAGGTACGCGGCGCCGCCGTCGGAGATGAGGCAACAGTCTTCTTTGCGGAACGGCTCGACGATGTACGAAGACGACCGGTACTTGTCGAGGCTCAACGGCCGTTCGTGCATGACCGCGCCGGGATTGATGTTGGCGTGCTTGCGGGCCGACACCGCCACCGCTCCCAGCTGGTCTTCGGTGGTGCCGAACTCGTGCATGTGCCGCCGGGCAACGGTCGCGAAGTAGACGGGCTGGGGGAACCAGCCCATGGGCACCTCGAGGTTCTGTTTGTAGCCCTCGTGCACGTGCGCCTCGCCCGGTCCGGCGACCATCTGCTCCCGCTGCGTCGCCCACGCCACGCCGAACGTGTTGAGCACGACGGAGGCCTTCCCTTCCTTGATCGCGCGCGCGGCCCGGTACGGCGCGGTCGCTGCCCAGCGCATGCCGCCGCCGTCCTTCGAAACCCAGAGGTCGTGGTCGGTGCCGAAGTGCTCGTGGAAAGCGGCGGCGTCGAACTGCTCGGCCATCGGGATGTGCATGATCCCGTCGACGTCCTTGGGCTCGAGGCCCGCGTCCTCCAGCGCGCGCTCGACGGCCTGGCCGACGATCTCAGTGGTCGTGCGACCCGACGCCTTGGAGTGGTCGGACTCACCGACGCCCGCGATCGCTATCTGTCCGGAGACGTCGTCGAGATCTCCGGCATGACCCCAGTTCGCGTCGGCGCTCACGCCTCCGCCTCAAGAGCAGGTGACGTTTCGCGACAACTATCGGCGCCGGTTGTCACATGCTCGTTGTGGACGCGCGTCACGGAAGGCGGTAGAGACGGCGGGCGTTCTCGCCCGCGACCTTGGCCCGCGACGCGTCGGTGATGTCGGTACGGGTCCGCAGCTCCTGGGTGCTGTTGGGCCAGGCCGCGTCCCAGTGCGGGTAATCGCTGGCGTACAAGATGAAGTCGTCGCCGAGCACATCGATCACGCCAGGCAGGATCGGCTCCTCCGGCTCGCAGCTCACGTAGATGTTGCCGCGCTCCAAATACTCCTGCGGCTCCTGCTGCCAGCCGTTCGGCACCCAGTCGCCGCGCTTCTCGTAGTGCTCGTGCATCCGGTCGATGAAGTACGGGACCCAGCCGACACCCGACTCGAGGAACGCCACCCGCAGGTCGGGGTGCCGGTCGAACACGCCCCCGCTCACCAGTGCGGTCATCGCAGTCATCTGGTCGAACGGGAACGAGATGCAGTGCACCTGGATGTAGTTGTCGAACCGGTCGACGCCGATCTTGGGCAGATGGATGCCGGGCGCGCCATGGACACCGAGGGGCAGGTCGAGGTCGGTCGCGGCGTCGTAGAGCGGGTCGAGCTGGGGGTGGTCGAGGTTCCGGCTCTTCAGTGCGGGCGGCACCATCAGGCCGACCAGGCCGAGCTCCTTGGCCTCGTGCGCGACCTTGATCGTCTCGTCGACGTACTCGATCGGCGCCACCGCCACGCCGTAGAGCCGGCCGTTGCCGGTCGCGCAGTAGCCGGCAATCCACTCGTTGTAGAGACGCGCGAACCCGGCCGCGAACTCGGGGTCCTCGAGCGACGGCGCGCACAGCCCGAAGCTCGGGTACAGGACCATCGTGCCGATGTGGTCGGTGTCAGCGTCGGCCAGTACCCCTTCGACGGTGCGGGCGTTGGCGTCGGGGTTGAGCCCATGTTCGGGTGGGCACCCGGCGCCCGGGCCGTGCGGTTCGGGGTAGCGCCGGCCTTCGATCCGGAGATGGGGCCGGCCCCCGCCGTTGATGGTGACGTGCTCGGGCCACCGCTGCATGACCTCGCCGATGAGCTCCTGCGCTTCGGCGACGTGCCCGTCGGCATCGATGATGTTCATAGCCAGAGAGTACGGGTTTACGACCAGCGGTCGCCCGGGGTGTCGATGCGGTAGAGGGCGCGGCCGTTGGTCGACAGCATTCGCTGCACCTCGTCGAGGGGCAGGCCGCGAAACTGCCGCTCGATGACGACCCGGGAGTTCGGCCATTCGCTGACCGTGTGCGGATAGTCGGTCGACCACATGACGTGGTCGAGATTGAGGCGGTGCCGCAGCTCGAGGCCGACGGTGTCGATGAAGAACGTCGCCCAGATGTTGCGGTGGAACAGCTCGCTCGGCATCCGGTTCATCTTCTCCACCGCGCCGGTGAACCATCGGTAGCGAAGGAACACGTCGTCCATGTGCTCGAGTGCGGTGGGGATCCAACCGATGTTCGACTCCACCAGCACGACGTTCAGCTCGGGGAACCGCTCGAGCGCGCCCGAGAACACCAGAGAACACGCCACCGGGAGCGTGTGCGCGCCGGCGTGGCTCGCGGCGACCAGGCCGACGAACGCAAGCTGGCTCGTGTCGGGCCAGCTCGAGTTCGGGTTCTCGCGCATGAAGCTGCCGATGTGCACCGCGACCGGGAGCTGGGCGTCGGAGACGAAGCCCCAGAAGCGCTCGTCGACCGGGTCGGGGTCGAAGTCGCCGTTGGGGAAGCGGGAAATGATGACGCCCCGCATGCCGAGGTCGATCGCCTTCTGCGCCTCTCGCACCGCGTCGTCGATGCCGGTCGTCGGGATGATCGCCTGCCCGACGAGGCGACCGTCTCCGTCCTCACAGAACTCGGCGAGCCACTCGTTGTAAGCACGCACGCACACGAGCTGGAGCGCCGGCTCGTCGGCGTAGAGCCTGGCGCCGTGCAGGCCGACGCTCGGGTACAGCACCTGGGCGTCGATCCCGTCCGTATCCATGTCGGCGAGGCGCGCTTTCGGGTCGAAGGAGCCCGGCCGCATCTCGGAATAGCGGACGCCCGAGGGTCGGTACTGCACATAGCTGAGCCCGGCGGTGGCGGTGAGGCCGACGGGTCGGACCCGGGCGCCGTCGTCGAACGACCACCAGTCGCCGTCGTCGCGATGCAACACCTTCGGAGCCCGGTCCCGCCACCGGGCCGGCACCCGGTCCTGCCAGGTCTCGGGGGGCTCGTTCACGTGGGCGTCGGCGTCGATGATCGGGTAGTCGATGTCGGTGATCGTGCTGAACGTGGTCTTCACGACGTGCGAGGATCGCGCCCGTCACCCGCCCAACACAAAGGGGCTCCGATGCTCTCGTCGATGGACGACTACCCGCTGCATCAGATCGCCGAACCGATCCGGCATCCGGTGACGAGCGACCGCAACTTCTACGACCGCTACTACTTCAACCTGCACGGGTCGTCCGACGAGCTTTTCCTCGTCATGGGGATGGGCCAGTACCCGAACCTCGGGGTGCAGGACGCGTTCGCGGTGGTGCGGCGGGGCCGCAAGCACCGGGTGGTGCGGGCATCCCGCCCGTTGACCGACCGGATGGACACGACGGTGGGGCCGTTCCGGGTCGAGGTGCTCGAGGGCCTGCGGCGGGTGCGGGCGATCCTCGAGCCGAACGAGCACGGCATCGCCTTCGACCTTTCGTGGGAGGGGGCGATGCCCGCGTACCTGGAGCCGCGCCACTTCGTGCGCCGCCACGGCCGGGTGCTGTTCGACACGATGCGCTTCGCCCAGACCGGCCGCTGGACGGGCACGCTCGACGTCGGCGACGAGACCTTCGACGTCACGCCCGATCGGTGGTGGGGAACCCGGGACCGCTCGTGGGGCGTGCGCCCGGTCGGCGAATCGGAGCCCCCGGGGATCCACGCCGGGAACGGGATCATGTCGCTTTGGAACTACGCGCCGATCCAGTTCCCCGACCACTCGATCCTTTACATCGTGCAGGAGACGGCCGAGGGCGAGCGCGAGATGGAGGAGGCGGTGTGCATCTGGGCCGATCCCGACCGCCCCCCCGAGGAGCTCGGGCGCCCCGAGCACGACCACAAGTTCCGGTCGGGCACGCGCGACGTCGAGTCTTCAGCGCTGTCGTTTCCCGACGCGCCGGGCGGGCCGCTCACGATCGACGTGACGCCCCTCGTCGAGTGCTACCTCGCGGTCGGCACCGGCTACGGGCTCGAGCCCGACTGGAAGCACGGCATGTACCAGGGCCCGGAACTCGTGGTGCAGGGCCTCGAGATCGACATGGTCGACGACGCGGATCGTCTCTTCGGCATCGTCGACAACGTCGCCCGCTTCGAGTCGAACAACGGCGACGTCGGCTACGGCCTGCACGAGTACGGATTCTTCGGCCCGCACGAGCGCTACGGCTTCAAGGACTTCGCCGACGGCGCCGCGTGATCATCTCCGGGTTGCGGGCGTCGTCCCGGTCGGTGGTGACCGTCACGCGCGCGCCAGCAGTTCGGGGTGCCGGGCCTCGACCATACGCCGGAAGCCGTCGCGCCACGGGACCTTGGCCGGGCCGATCAGCTCGTGCATCCGGGTCGTGTCGATGGTGACGCTGCCGATCGTCTGGTCGGTCTCGACGAGTAGCGGGTCGAGCCCGGTGAGCTCACCGATGTACTCGCACCACTCCTTGACGCTTACCTGCTCGGGGCCCCCCCAGTTCACGATCGTGGCCGGCACCGAGGCGATGTCGAGGAGGCGCGGCACCTGCTCGACGATGTCGTCTTCGTGGATCGGGTTGTAGAGGTTGGGGTCGTCCGGGAGCACCGGGACCGGTGCGCCACCGAGCATGAACTCGAGGTGGAACGCGGGCCAGCCGCCGTTGTCGCCGTAGGGAACGTTGAGGCGGGCGATCGTGGTCGGCAGGTCGAACTGGCGCGCCGCGGTCCGGGCCACCGCCTCGGCCGCGATCTTGCAGATGCTGTAGGTGGGGAGCATCGCCCGGTGGTTGTCGCCGAGCGGGTCGGTCTCCTTCAATTGGTGGGCGCCGGCGGGCTGGTACACCCCGGTCGACGAGCAGTGCAGGAACGCGCGCACGTCTTTGCAGTGCTCCATCAGCAGGCCGGTGGCCTCGGCATTGAGCGTGAGATCCAAGTCCCAGTCCTTGTCGCCGCCGTGCGACACCGCGAAGTTCAGGGCGTAGTCGACGTCGGTCGGGACGCTCCCGAGGTCGCCGGCGGCGAGGTCGACCGGGACACAGGCGACGCCGGCGTCCTCGAGCCGCTCCTTCACGGTCGCGTCGGTGAAGCGGGCGAGGCCGATGACCTCGTTGTCGGCGGCGAGCGCCTTGGCGACCGGCTCCCCCACCTGTCCGGTGAGGCCGGTGATCACGATCTTGGCTCCGTTCATGCCGAGGACCGTAGCGTGAGGGCAAGGCGAGGATGAGCGGCGCAGGTATCCTGCGCCGCCCGAGCGGGCCCGAGCGGAGCGGGGAACAATGGATGACTTCACGGGCAAGACGGCGGTGGTCACGGGGGCCGGCAGTGGCATCGGGCGGGCGCTCGCGCAGCGCTTCGCGGCGGAGGGAATGCGGGTGGTCGCGGCCGATGTCGAGGAGGGCGCGCTCGAGGCGACCGCCGCGCTCATACGCGACGCAGGCGGTGAGGTCACCACCGTCGTCACCGACGTCAGCGACGGCGACGCGGTAGACGCGCTCGCCGAGCGCGCCTTCGCGACCTACGGACAAGTCGACGTGCTGTGCAACAACGCGGGCGTGTTCCAAGCCGGCCTGCTCTGGGAGCGGACGGCCGCCGACCTGGAATGGGTGCTCGGCGTGAACCTGTGGGGAATCCTCCACGGCATCCGCGCCTTCGTCCCCCGGATGATCGCCCAGGACACCGAGGGCCACGTGGTCAACACCGCCTCGATGGCCGGGCAGCTGAGCATGGCCTACTCGGGCCCGTACGTGATCTCGAAGTTCGCGGCGGTGGCGACGAGCGAGTGCCTGGCCCACGACCTCGAGCGCACCGGCGCCAAGATCAAGGCGTCGGTGCTGTGTCCTGGCCTCGTCGACACCGCGATCTTCCAGTCGCGCCGCAACCGCAGCGACGGCGCGCCCAACACCGAAGACAACGCGTTCGTGGAACAGGTGCTCCAGGACACGATCGCCGGCGGCATGGCGAGGTCACCCGACGAGGTTGCCGAAATCGTGCTCGACGCGATCCGGGACGAGCGGTTCCTGATCCTCACATCGCCCGAGTCGCCCCGGCACATCGACGCCCGTCACGCCGCGCTGTCGAAGCGCAAGCTCCCGCCGACTCCCGAATTCGTGGACTGATCCACTCGTTTGGTCGCTGGATCGGCGGTCAGCCCGGCGCACGCCCCCATCGGGCCGGGTCCTAGACCGGCACCTTGGCCAGCACGTCGCCGATCGTGCGCGTGATCGGGCCGCGGGCCTGCACGTACGCCTCACGCTGCCGGGTCGTCGAGTGGACCGGGTCCTTGTCGAACTGCGGCAGCACGTGCTTGCCGAAGGTGTCGACCGACTCCAACACGGTCTCGATGGGCATCGTCGTCGACAGTTGGCCGAACGCGAGCTGGTCGGCGCCGGTATCGACGTAGGCCTGCACCGCCGGCGACACTTCGTCGGGAGTGCCGATGCACACGAGCTGGTTGTCGATCGCGTACTCGACCTCTTCGGCGGTCGGTTCGGGGATCACGTCGGGCCAGGCAGGCACACCCTCCGGCTTCGGGAACGTGTCGAGGTAATGGAACACGAGCGTGTTCTGGAATCGTGAGGTGACGCGCGTCGACAGGTCGCGCGCGAGCTGCCCGTCCTCCAGACAGATCATCTGGCTCGTGACCATCACGTTGTTGTTGACGTACTCGCCGACCGGCTCGGCCGAATCGATCGTGTTCTTGTAGAGCTCGATCAGCGGCTTGAGCGCCTCGGGTGAGGTCGTCGTGAAGCACAAGACGCCGATCCCCATCTTCGCCGCCTTCTCGAAGGTGCCGGGGTTGCCGGCCGCGACCCACAGGGGCGGGTGCGGATCGGTGTACGGCTTCGGCAGCACGTTCCGCGGCGGCATCGAGAAGTGCTTCCCGTCGTACGAGTACAAGCCGTCGCGCCACATGTACTTGAACTGGGCGATCGCCTCGTCCGCCATCTCCTTGGTGAGCTCGGGGTCCTGGATGCCGAACCCCTTCTGCTCGGTCGACGACGAGCCCCGGCCCACGCCGAACTCGAAGCGCCCCTCCGAGAGGTGGTCGATCATCGCAACCCGCTCGGCCACGCGAGCCGGGTGGTTGACGGGCGGGGTGATGTTGAAGATCCCGGTCCCGAGATGGATGTTCTCGGTCTTGGCCGCGACGTACGGCAGGAAGCACTCGTTGGCCGAGAGATGCGAGTACTGCGTGAGGAAGTGGTGCTCGGTGGCCCAGGTGTACTTGAACCCCGCCTGGTCGCAGGCGACGGTCCAGTCGACTTCGTTCCGGAGCCGTTGGTGCTCGACAGTGGCGTAGTCGCTGTCCACGACGGCCTGGGCCGGCGTGTACAGCGAGTTGAAGATCCCGAATTCCATATCCATTGCCTCGCTTCCGCTCCGGCAGCTCTACCGCCAGATCGCTCACGCCTGTCGGCGACCTCCGCCGCCTCCGCTCGCTCGGCGGGGCGCGTAGTGGACGCTAACCCTCGTCCCGAGGGAATTGCAACAGGTTCTAGTTTTACGGCAGGATGCGGGCGACTGGCAGCCGGGGAGGGGCGGGGTTACCGTCCGGACCGGTCAAAAGGGGGAGCCATGCGTCGCTTGGCCGTCATCCTGTCCGTCGTCGCGCTGATCGCCGTCGCGTGCTCGCGCGACGACTCGTCGTCGGATTCAACCAATGACACCGGCGCCGACACCACCGATGAACAAGGTGGTGGCGGAGACGAGTTCGCGTCACTCGAGAGCGACGACTTCGGCACGATCCCGTGGCCGTGCGGGTCCAACGAGGGCGGCGGCGAAGTCGCGTCGGGGGGCGCCGACGAGACGCAAGGCGTCACCAACGACTCGATCAAGGTGTCGACCATCGCCGACCCCGGTTACGAAGCGGTGCCCGGCCTCAACCAGGAGATGCTCGACATCGCCGAAGCGTTCGTCGAGGAGTGCAACGACCGCGGCGGTGTGAACGGCAAGGAGCTCGACCTGACGCTGCGCGACTCGGCCCTGTTCGAGTACACCGCCCGCGTCGAAGAAGCCTGTGCTGAAGACTTCGCGGTCGTGGGAGCCGGCGCGGTGTTCGACGACACCGGCGCCCAGGCAATGACCGACTGCGGCCTCGTCGAGATCTCCGGCTTCAACACCACCGCGCCGTCGTCGCTCGCCGACAACGTCGTGCAGCCGGTGCCGAACCCGCCCAACGTCAAGCCGGGTGCCCACCTGATCAAGCTGCTCAACGAGCTCGAGGATGACGGCGCCGGCATCGACACCGACGTCGACGAGATCACCCAGAACTCCGGTCTCATGTGGGGCGACATCCAGACCACCATCGACGTCGCCGACCAGTACCAGAAGACCGCCGAGGAGCTCGGCTTCGATTTCGTGTACGAGGCCTCGTACAACATCCTCGGTGAGTCGAACTGGGCCCCGTTCGTGGCCGCCATGGAAGAGGCGGGCGTCCAGTTCCTCTACTTCGTCGGCAGCCCCGACTTCTTCATCGAGCTCCAGGAGGCGATGGACGAGTTCGGCTACGCGCCGAAGATCATCTTCCAGGAGGCGAACTTCTACGACGAGGACTACGCCGAGGGCATCGAGGGCCTGAACCCCGACACGCTGCAGCTCGTGCGCACGGTCTACTGGCCGTTCGAGCTGGCCGACCAGAACCCGGCCACCCAGATCTACCTCGACCTGCTCGACAAGTACGTGCCCAACGCCGAAGTCGCCAACCTCGGCGAGCAGGCGTTGAGCGCGTGGCTGCTCTTCGCCACCTCGGCCCAGGAATGTGATCTCGACAACGACCTGACCCGCTCGTGCCTGTACGACACCGCCAAAGCCGTCGATTCATGGACCGGCGGCGGCTTGCACACCGAGACCAGTCCGGCCGACTTCGAGCCGCCGCCGTGCGGGTTGATCCTCGAGGTGAACGGCGGGACGTTCGAGCTGTGGCGCCCCGAGGGCGACACGCCCGACGACGCGTTCTTCTGCGACGAGGACGCCATCATCGAGATCGATGGCGACTACGGCGAAGGCGTGACCCGCCAGGGGTAGCCCGAGCGAACGGAGGCGGAGGTGAGGATCAGCTCGTGACCACTCTGGCGGTCGAGCCGCCCGCGGCGGCTTTGCCGACCGTCGTCACAGGCGCCCGAGCCTGCGAGGGCGACCGCGAGTAGCGGTGGAACGAGGCCGATGACATGGATGAGTTCCTCACCTTCACGATCCTCGGGCTGACGACGGCGGCGATCTACGCCGTCGCCGCCAGTGGGCTCGTCGTCACCTACACCACGTCGGGCGTCTTCAACTTCGCCCACGGCGCGGTCGGGATGCTCGCCGCGTTCACCTATTGGCAGCTGAAGGTCGAGTGGGGCTGGCCGTCGCCGATCGCGGTGATCCTGGTGTTGCTCGTGATCGCGCCGCTCTTCGGCGCGGCCGTCGAGCGGGTGATCATGCGGGGTATCGAGGGAACCACCGAGGTCACCAAGCTCGTGGTCTCGGTAAGTCTTCTCGTCGCGATGCTCTCGGCCGCCACCATCTTCTGGCCGCCCGAGGGCCGCGTGTTGCGCGGGTTCTTCCAGCCGTCCAAGTTCGAGCTCCTCGGCGTCAATGTCACGTATCACAACGCGATAACGATCGGGACCGCGATCGCGGTGGCGATCGGCCTGCGGGCGTTCCTGTACCGGACGCGCACGGGCGTGAGCATGCGCGCGGTGGTCGACGACCGGTCGTTGTCCGAGCTCAACGGCGCCCGGCCCGGGCAGACCTCGATGCTGGCATGGGCGATCGGGTTCTCGCTGGCCGCGCTGGCCGGCATCCTCATCGTCGACTCGCAGGGCCTCAACGTCGTCCCGCTGACCCTGCTCGTCGTGAACGCCTACGCGGCGGCCATGTTCGGGCGGCTGCGGAGCCTGCCGCTGACGTTCGTCGGCGCCACGGTGCTCGGCCTGGCCGAGTCGTACGCGATCGGCTATTTGCCGACCGACTGGACGTTCTTCGGCCAGTCACTCGGCGGCCTGCGCCCGGCCATCCCGGTCCTGTTTCTCTTCATCGTGCTGCTCGCCATCCCCCAGGTGCGCCTACGGGGCCACGGCGTACAGCGCACGCGGGAGATCTTCGCCTTCCCGACCTGGCCCGGCGCGCTCCGCAACGCCGCCCTGCTGATCGGCGTCGTCGCGGTGATCGTGCAATTCCTCTCGATCAACAACATGTTCCTGCTCAACTCGGGGCTCGCGACCGCCATCATCATGCTGTCGCTGGTGCCGCTCGTCGGTTACGGCGGCCAGATCTCGCTCGCGCAGATGAGCTTCGCCGGCATCGGCGCGGTGGTGATGGGGAACCTCGGCGAGGGCGGGAACCCGCTGGGCCTCGTCGCGGCCGTCCTGATCACGGCCGCGGTGGGCGTGGTGGTCGCGCTCCCCGCCCTGCGCCTCACCGGCCTCTATCTGGCCCTGGCCACCGCCGCGTTCGCGGTGTTCATGGACCGGATGGTGTTCAACCAGCAAGACGTGTTCCCCAACGGGTCGATCCAGGTCGACCGGCTCCAGATCTTCGGGATCTCCCTCGAGAGCAACGAGTCGTACGCGATCTTCCTTGCGGTGATGTTCAGCC
>JBOGFL010000543.1:0-3940 GCA_050743285.1 Acidimicrobiia bacterium | reverse complement strand
ACCGAGTCGATCGCGACGCCGGCCTTGCCCACGTCACCGGTCACGCGCGGGTGGTCGCTGTCGTAGCCGCGGTGCGTCGCCAGGTCGAACGCCACCGAGAGCCCGGTCTGACCCCCGGCGAGGTTGGCCCGGTAGAAGGCGTTCGACTCTTCGGCGGTCGAGAAGCCGGCGTACTGGCGGATCGTCCACGGCCGGTTGGCGTACATGGTCGCCCGCACCCCGCGGAGGAACGGCTCGAAGCCGGGGAGCGTGTCGACTGCCTCCAGGTTCTCGAGGTCGGCGGCGGTGTAGAGCGGCGAGACCGGGAGGCCCTCAGGGGTGTCCCAGACCAGCGCGTCCGGATCGCCCTTGACCTCCTTTTCCGCCAGGCGTCGCCACGCGGCCGGGTCACGCTCGGTCATACGGACAAGGGTAGGGCGCGCGCCTCTAACTGCGGTCCTTGGGAAGGAGCGGGAGGAGCCAGTCGAGGAACGCCCGAGGACTGCGGGTCTGGACCCACGCCGTTCCCGGACCGGTGAGCTCGGCGACCAGGCCTTCACCACCGAGCAGTGTCGACTTGATGCCGCCGAACTTGCGCACCTCGTAGCCGACCCCATCGGTGAACCCGACGACGTGACCGGTGTCGACGGTCAGCACCTGTCCGGTCGCGAGCTCGACGGCTTGGATCGCGCCGTACGCCGACGCGAACAGCGAGCCCTGGCCGTTGACCTTGAGGAGGAAGAGGCCTTCGCCGGAGAAGAAGGTCTTGGCGCCGCCCCACTTGGTGTCGACGTCGAGCGACGCGTCGGAGGCGAGGTAGTTGCCGGACGTCAGGTAGATGGTGTTCCCGCTCATCGGGTAGTGCGCGATGTCGCCCGGCAGCGCGGGTGAAACCGTGAGCTCGGCCGCCTGGCTCGCAGTGAAGGTGTTCATGAAGAAGGACTCGCCGCCGAGCGCGGCGCGCTTGAGGCCGCCGAGGATCCCTCCGCCCCCGGTACCGGTCTCGATCTCGAGCCCGGGTCCCATCGTCACCATCGCGCCCGACTCCGTCTTCACCGCCTCGCCGGCGTCGAGCTTGAGTGTGGCGAGGGAATACGCAGGTCCGAAGTCGATCTGGTGCTGCATGACGGCTCCTTCGTTGACGGGATCCGTTGAGTGTGATGGGTACCCGGCGGAGGCGGCCAACCGCAGCCGCTCACGAGCGGCCCGGGGATCGACTTCACGGCCAGCTGGCCGTTACCGGCGCCCCTGCCACTGGACCCGGTCGCGATCCCGGCGGAGCCGGCGTTCACCGGGTAGGGCCGGGAGCCCGCCGGGTCAGCTCGCCTTGGGGAGCGGGCGCTCGGGGCGGGCCGACCGTTCGAGCGCCCTGCGGGCGTCAGCCACTCCCCGTCGACCGATTTGCACCGTTTGGGCGTCGAGGGTCCAGGGCCGGCGGCCGGGCGCCCTGGTGGCCCGGGCCCGCCGCCGACGCGGAGCCTTCGGGGTCTCGACGAGGCGGAGCTGTGACTGCGTGCCCATTGCAAGGAGTATCTCCCGGAGGTGTGACAGTTATTCCGGCCGGTGGCCTCTGCATGAAGAAACGGTGGTCCCGGCTCTCCGGTTTCCGGGCCGCCGGTAGATTCGGGGCGTCCGCCTGGCAATCCCGGAGGAGCCGGTGCACGACTACGAGATGCTGGCGATCGGCTCCGGCCCCGCCGGTCAGAAGGCCGCGATCGCGGCGGCCAAACTGGGCCGCCGGGCGGCGGTGGCCGAACGGGCGCCGATGGTGGGCGGAGTGTGCGTCACGAGCGGCACGATTCCGTCGAAGACTGTGCGCGAGGTAGTCCTCCACCTCACCGGCTTGCGCCACCGAGAGCACTACGGCGCCAGCTACCGCGTGAAGGACGACATCACGGTCGACGACCTCGCGGCGCAGACCCGCCTCGTCGTTGAACGCGAGGTCGACGTCATCCGCGACCAGCTCCGGCGCAACCACGTGCAGCTCCTGTCGGGAGCCGCTCGATTCCTCGATCCGCACCGCGTCGTCATCGAGCCGCGCCGCCAGGCACCGTTCGAGGTGACCGCCGAGAAAGTGGTCGTCGCCGTCGGGACCCGGCCCGCCCGCCCACCCGGCGTCGAGTTCGACGGGAAAACCGTCGTCGATTCCGACGGCGTGCTCGGTCTCCAACGGATCCCGGGATCCGTCGTCGTCGTGGGCGCCGGCGTTATCGGAATCGAGTTCGCCTCGATCTTCGCCGCGCTCGGTTGCGCGGTCACCGTCGTCGAGCGGCGGGACCGCATGATCGAGTTCTGCGACGACGAGATCGTCGAGTCGCTGCGCTATCACCTGCGCGATCTCAACGTGACGTTCCGCTTCGGAGAGCACGTCTCCGCGGTCGAAGCGCACGAAGGCGGCACCATCACCGTGCTCGCGAGCGGCAAGAAGATCCCGGCCGAAACCGTCGTCTATTCCGCCGGGCGGCAGGGCTCGACCGAGCACCTCGACCTCGAGTGCGCCGGCCTCGTCGCCGACGACCGCGGGCGCATCGAGGTCGACGAGTGGTTCCAAACCACCGTCCCGCACATCTATGCCGCCGGCGACGTGATCGGATTTCCCGCGCTCGCGGCGACGTCGATGGAACAGGGACGGCTGGCCGCGTACCACGCATTCGGGGAGCCGACGCACCGCTTCGAGGAGCTGTACCCGATCGGCATCTACACGATTCCGGAGATCAGCTACGTCGGCCGCAACGAGACCCAGCTCACCACGGACCAGGTGCCCTACGAAGTCGGCGTGGCGCGGTACCGCGAACTGGCCCGGGGCCAGATCGTCGGCGACACGTACGGAATGCTGAAGCTGCTGGTGTCGCCGGCTGACCGGCGCCTGCTCGGGGTGCACGTGTTCGGGACGGCAGCCACCGAGATCGTGCACCTCGGCCAGGCGCTCATGGCTGGTGGCATGCCGGTCGACTACCTGGTCGACAACGTCTTCAACTACCCGACACTCACCGAGGCCTACAAGGTCGCCGCCCTCGACGCGACCAACAAGCTGCGCACTATCGAGCGCGTCAGCGGTCAACCACCCAACACGGCGCAGCCCGCGTCTCCGCCCGACGCAGCCTCGTCCCGGCGGCCGTGACAAACTCGCGGTCGAGGGGAGTTCGACGGTCGGGAGGTTCGCAGTGGGGCGATGGATTCGGTACGCGTCTATCGGTGTCGTGCTCGTGTTGGCACTCGGCGCGTGCGGTGACGACGGGGGCGAGAACGACAGCGGCGCCACCGACGAGCCGAGCGAGCCCGCCGAGACTGCGGATCGCGCCGAGCCGAGTGACGCCGGTGACCAGGGCGGTCAGCTCGCGGTGCAGGGCCTCCAGCCGCTCATGGGTGACGACGAGCTCGGGACCAACACCGGGGACACCGGAAGCAGCGGCGGCAGCACCGGCGACGGCGGCGCGTACGACACGATCCGGGACCAAGACGGCTACCTCGAGGTCAGCGTGCCTACGGACTGGAGCGACCGCCAAGGCGGATCGCCCGGATTCTCGGACGACGACGGCGCCAACGGCAGCGGTGTCGTCCTCTTTACGTCGGTCGACGTCGCCCGCTTCCAGAAGAAATGGGGCGTGCCCGGCATGTCGCTGGCCGCGACCTCGTCGCCGTTCCAGATCGGGCAGGTCGACGGGCTCATCGACGCCAACGACTACGCCGACGACTGTGAGAGCGGCGGCGCGAAGGGACCGTACGACGACGGGCTCTACGTCGGGAAGATCGCGACGTACAAGGGCTGCGGCGGCACGACCGAGTTCACGGTCATCGCCGCGCAGCCGCCCGACAACTCCTACATCGTGCTGGTGACGGTCGCGATCCCGGAGGGCGAGGCGACCGCGGCCGACCGCGACGAAGTGCTCGACACGTTCCGCTTGCTGCGAACCCCGCCGGGACTCATCTAGCCCGCTCATACAATCGCGCGGTGGTGTAC
>JBOGFL010000542.1:0-1636 GCA_050743285.1 Acidimicrobiia bacterium | reverse complement strand
GCATCGCCCGCCACGCGCCCGGCAGCAGGGTGCTCCTGCAGGTGAATCTGGCCCACGAACCGCAGAAGGGGGGCTGCGCGCCCGACGCGGCCGCGCCGCTCGTAGACGCCGCCCGAGCCCTCGGGCTCCAGGTGGAGGGCTTGATGACCGTGCCCCCCGCCGTCGACGAGCCGCGACCGTGGTTTGCCGCCCTCCGGCGCCTCGCTGCCGAGCTCGGGGTACGCGAGTTGTCAATGGGTATGAGCGACGACTTCGAGGTCGCCGTCGAAGAGGGCGCGACGATGGTGCGCCTGGGCCGGGTGCTCTTCGGGGACCGCCCCGCTGCGTCCCCACCCACGGGAACGGCTTCGGTAACCTGACAAACGACCGGAAGGAACTGATATGTCGCTCTGGCGACGGGCAATGGTGTACCTGGGACTTCAGGACGACGAGGAGTTCGCGGACTACGCCCACGCTCATCAGTACGACGACGACGAGTACGGGCAGTACGACCAGTACGCCGAGGAGACGGTGCGCCCGACCAACGCGCGGGTCGGGACGCCTATGCCGGACGCGAGCCCGGCGGCCGCCGCCGCGCCCGCCGATCCCAGAGTGAGTCGGGGTCCGGCGCTGCGCGACCCCGTCGGCGTCGAGAGCGCACCTTCGGTGCGACCCCTGCCCCGGGAGCCGGCCACGGGCGAGTCGAGCGCAGTGCGGCCGATTCCCGCCTCCGGCAGCACCGCGCCGGGACCGACGCACGTTGTCGAGCCCGACGGGTTCAACGACGCCCAGGAGGTCGGCGATCGTCTCAAGGGCAACCAGGCGGTCGTCCTCGACCTCCGCAATGTGAGTCGCGAGCTGCAGCGCCGGCTCATCGACTTCTCGAGCGGGCTTGCCTACGGCACCGGCGGGTCGATGTCACGGGTCGACGACCAGGTCTTTCTGCTTGCGCCGGCCGGCGTGGAGGTGTCACAGGAGGAGAAGGACAGGCTCCAGGCCCGGGACTATCGCGCCTGACGCATCGCTCGAACCGTGTTCATCCTCTGCGTCGTCATCACCGTGTTCCTCGTCGTGCTCGCGGCGCGCGCCGTGTTGTCGTGGTTTCCGACCCAGCCCGGCGGCGTCCTCGAGCAGATACAGTCGATCCTCTACACGCTCACCGAGCCCGTCCTACGCCCCGTCCGTCAGGTGATCCCGCCGGCCGGGATGTTCGACCTCTCGTTCATGGTGGTGTTCTTCGGGCTGTTCCTTCTCCGGCAGATCATCTGCGGGTGACTACGATGGGAGTCCCGATGGACGTCACGCCCTCTGAACTCCGTGACCGCGACATCAAAGAAGCGTTTCGCGGCTACTCGCGCGACGACGTCGACGAGCTCCTCGAGCGGGCGGCCGTCGCCCTCGAGCACCTGACCGACCGAGTCCAGCAGATGAGCGGTCGGGTTTCCAGCGCCGAGAGCAACGCGAACCGCAATCGGGAGCACGAAGACATCATCCAGCGAACGCTGATCATGGCGCAGAAGGCCGCCGACGAGGCGGTGGCCGACGCCGAGACGCGTGCCCGCGGTGTGCTGCAGGACGCCGAATCGAGAGCCGCCGCCGTGCTCCAGGACGCCGAGTCGCGTGCCGTGGCCACCGCCGAGGCCGAGCGGCAGCGGGT
>JBOGFL010000541.1:0-3278 GCA_050743285.1 Acidimicrobiia bacterium | reverse complement strand
TTGATCGCGATGAGCCCGTTGCGGAGCGCGGAGTCGTACTCGGACAGCTTCGTCTTCTTCACGACGCCGTGGCGGGTCGCGAAGAAGAGGAACGCGCCGTCCTCGTAGGTGCGGGTGTCGATCACTGCCTGGATGCGCTCCTCCTGGGTGAGCGACAAAAGATTGACGATCGCAGTCCCCCGCGCGGTTCGCTCCTTCATCGGGATCTCGTGCACCCGGAGCCGGTAGACCTTGCCCCGGTTCGAGAAAAACAGCAGGTAGGAGTGCTTGGTGGTGGTGAGCAGGTGCTCGACGTGGTCTTCGTCGCGGGTCCGCGTGCCGGCAACGCCTCGGCCGCCCCGGCCCTGGCGGCGGAAGGAGTCGGCCGCCACCGTCTTGATGTAGCCCTTGTTGGTGAGGACGACGACGACTTCCTCGTCGGCGATGAGGTCGAGCTCATCGAGCTCACCCGGGTCGGCGTAGATCTGCGTGCGCCGGTCGTCGGCGAACTTGCTGCGCAGTTCCTTGAGCTCGTTCTTGATGACGGTCTGAAGCCTCTTCTTGCTCTTGAGGATCGACTCGAGCTCGGTGATCGTCTTCTGAAGGTCGGCGTGCTCGTCGGCGAGCTTCTGGCGCTCGAGCGCGGTGAGCCGGCGCAGCGGCATGTCGAGGATGTGGTTGGCCTGGACCTCGGTGAAGCCGAACTTCTTCGCCATCAACCCCGCTCGGGCTTTGTCGACGTCGGCGGACCCGCGGATCAGCTTGATGACCTCGTCGAGCATGTCGAGCGCCTTGAGCAGGCCTTCGACGATGTGTGCGCGTTCGCGCGCTCGCGTCAGGCGGAACTCCGTACGCCGCCTCACGACCTCGACCTGATGGGCGACGTAGTGGCCGAGCGTTTCGGCAAGGTTCAGGACTCGTGGCCGCCCATCGACGAGGGCCAGCATGATGGCGCCGAACGTCGACTGCATCGGCGTGTGCTTCCAGAGCTGGTTGAGCACGATGTTGGCGTTGGCTTCGCGACGCAGGTCGATCACGAGTCGGTACTCACCGCGTGACGACTCGTTGCGGACGTCGCGTATGCCCTCGATCTTCCGCTCCATCACGAGCTCGGCGATCTTCGTCCCGATCGCCTCCACCGATGTCTGGAATGGCACCTCGGTGACGACGATGCGCGATTCGCCGCGCTTGCCCTCTTCGATCTCGTGGCAGGCGCGCATCTTGATCGAGCCCCGACCGCTGCGGTACAGCGACGCCATCCCGTCGTAGCCGAGGATCGTGGCGCCGGTCGGGAAGTCGGGCCCGTTCACGAACTTCATCAGGTCCTTGGACGTGGCGTCGGGGTTGTCGATGAGGTGCACGACCGCGTCGATGACCTCGCCGAGATTGTGCGGCGGGATGTTCGTCGCCATACCGACCGCGATGCCGCCGCCGCCGTTGACCAGCAGGTTCGGGAATCGCGCCGGCAGCGGCTGCGGCTCCTGGTTCTTCCCGTCGTACGAGTCGACGAAGTCGACCGTGTCCTCGTCGATCCCTTCCAGCAGTCGCAGCGAGATCGGGGCCAGGCGCGCCTCGGTGTAGCGCGCCGCGCCGGGCCGGTCGTTGGGGTCGGGCGATCCGAAGTTCCCGTGCCCGTCGACCAGCGGGTAGCGCATCGAGAAGTCCTGGGCGAGGCGCGCCATCGCGTCGTAGATCGCGGAGTCGCCGTGGGGGTGGTAGTTGCCCATGACGTAGCCGACAACCTGTGCCGACTTGCTGTGCGGCCGGTCGGGACGGAGGCCGCGCTCGAACATGCCGTAGAGGATCCGGCGCTGGACGGGCTTGAGACCGTCGCGCACGTCGGGCAGCGCGCGGGCCACGATGACCGACATCGCGTAGTCGAGGAAGGACCGTTCGACTTCCTCTTGGATCTCGATCGGTTGGATGTTCGCGTCGGCGAATGTCTCCTGGACGCCGTCGGCCATGGAACTTGTCTCCTTCGGACTCAGACGTCGAGGAAGCGGACTTCGGTCGCGTTCCGCTGGATGAACTCGCGGCGGGCTTCGACCTCGTCGCCCATGAGGCGGGAGAACATGTCGTCGGCGATCGCGGCTTCTTCGACGGTGACCTGCAGGAGTGTCCGCGTGGCCGGATCCATCGTCGTCGCCCAGAGCTCCTCGTAGTCCATCTCGGCGAGGCCCTTGAAACGCGTGATCTCGGGTTTCCGGCCGCCGTTGTCGTCGAGGAACTCCGCCAGCGCGGCGTCGTCCTTGAGGTACGTCTTGTCCTTGCCGAGCACCGCCGAATACAGCGGCGGCTGGGCGAGGTACACGTACCCGGCGTTCACGAGCGCCTTCATCTGCCGGTAGAAGAACGTGAGCAGCAGCGTGCGGATGTGCGCGCCGTCGACGTCGGCGTCGCACAGGGCGATGATCCGCTTGTAGCGGACCTTGTCGAGCTCGAACTCTTCGCCGATCCCCGCGCCGATCGCGGTGATCAGCGCCTGGATCTCCTCGTTCTTGAGGATGCGGTCGAGGCGGGCCCGCTCGACGTTGAGGATCTTGCCCCGGATCGGCAGCACCGCCTGGTTCTCCCGGTTACGGGCCTGCTTGGCCGGGCCACCGGCGCTGTCGCCCTCCACGATGAACAGCTCGGCCTGATCGGGGTCGTTGGTCTGGCAGTCGGCCAGCTTGCCGGGCATCGACGCCGAGTCGAGCAGCGACTTGCGGCGGGTCAGGTCGCGCGCATCCCGGGCCGCCACCCGGGCGCGTTGCGCCTGCAGCGACTTGTTGACGATGGCGCGCCCCTCGCTCGGATGCTGTTCGAGCCAATCGGCGAGCTTCTCGTTCGTCGCCTTCTCGACCAGCGAGCGCATCTCGGTGTTGCCCAGCTTCGACTTGGTCTGGCCCTCGAACTGCGGGTTGCGCAGCTTCACCGACACGATGGCGGTCATGCCCTCACGAATGTCCTCACCGAGGAGGTTGCCGTCCTTCTCCTTCAGGAGGTTCTTCCCGCGCGCGTACCGGTTGACGACGTTGGTGAGGGCCTTCTTGAAGCCCTCCTCGTGCATGCCGCCTTCGGTCGTTGCGATGTTGTTGGCGAACGTGTGGAGGCCCTCGTGGTAGCCGGTGTTCCACTGCGCGGCGATGTCGATCTCATGGCTCCCGTCGCCGTCGTGGAACGACACGACTCGTTTGAACAGCGGCTCTTTCGACTCGTTGAGGTGCTTCACGAAGTCGACGAGGCCACCGGGGTACTTGAACGTCTGGCTCGCAGCCGGCTTCTCTCGCTCGTCGCGAAGCACGATCTCCAAGCCCTGG
>JBOGFL010000540.1:0-2382 GCA_050743285.1 Acidimicrobiia bacterium | reverse complement strand
TAGTGATTGGCCGTGAGCACAATGACGATGACGGTAAGGACCGGGTACATCGCCCACAGCATCCGGGCCCAAAGGTGACGCATCTTCGGAGCCATCACCAACGCGCACCACAGCGCCCACGCGCAGTGCACGCTCGGCATCGCCGCGAACTGGTTCGACACCTTGCTCACCGCGCCGGAGTTGAACGACCAGATGGTGGGGTACCGGGCGAGAGTGTCGACGAATCCGTAGCTCCCAGACGGGTCATAGGCGTCGAGGAGGCGGGGCGGCATCAACGGGTAGGTGATGAACCCGATCAAGGCGAGCGCGGTGGTGATGGCGAGCGCGTTGCGCCACAGCGGGTAGTCGTCACCGTGGCGGCGGAAGAGGTACACGCCGACGCCAACGGTCACGACGAAGTGCAGGGAGCCGTAGAAGTAATTCATCATGACGACCAGCGGTTTGAAGTGAAGCGCCCAGTCCTGGAGACTCTCCTCGTGGTAGATCCCCAGCGTGCGCTGCCAGTCGATGATCTGCTTGGCGTTGTTGAACGCGTCGGCGCTGCCGCCCTCGTTGGCGTTCCGGATCGCGGAGTAGACCAGATAGAAGATGACGATCGCCGCGACCTCGGCCCACCAGTAGAGATGGTGACCATCGGAGAGGGTGCGACCGCCCGGAAGCCGGCGCCACCAGGAGACCTCCGCGGGGCCCTCGGTCGCCCGGTCGTGGGCGGAACCCGCGGGTGTGGCGTCGGGGCGGGTCTCGGCCCGACTCATGACGCGGCGGTCGCGGTCGGCGCACCGTGGCGGTGACCGACCGCGAACAGCGGCGCCCCCAGCAGACTGACCACGAGGACGATTGCGTACCAGAGCAGGCCGACGCCAACCGCTTGGCCGGACGAGATCCCGAGCGGCACGAAGAAGATGACGAGCATCGCTTCCCGCACGCCGAGGCCCGAGATGGAGATCGGGAGCACCTGGATCGACGCCACCGCGGGTGCGTAGGCGAGCACCGCCGCCAGCGGAAGGGGGAGGTCGAGGGTCTTCACCGCGCAGAGCACCACCAGCACGGTCCACGCGACCTGGTAGGCGAGGGCGGCACCGACGACGCCGAGTGCCTCGATCGGCTCGCGGCGGAGCCGGTCGACACCGATGTGGACCGCGCCGATGAAGCGCATCCAGGACTCGTGCTCCGCGAACCGGCCCGCCAGCCGCGCGTGTCCCGCGACGAACAAGAGGATCACGAGAACGAGCAGGGTCACGCCCGCGATCACGAGAGCCAGCCAGGCTCGATCCTCGTCGAGCAACGACGGACGGGCGAGGAACCCGAGAATGGTGAGGAGCGGGAGGACGAGAAAACCGGTGAGCCGCTCGAGCACGACCGACGCGAACGCGACTTCGGTGGAGCTGGTCGTTCGGGCGCCGCGTGACACGCGGAGCACGTCACCGCCGATCGTGGTCGGCAGCACATTGCCGACGAACTGACCGGCGAGGTTGTGGGAGAGCAGCGACCGCACTGGCACGTGCACGTCGAACGCGGCGAGCACGCGCTGCCACCGCCACGCCGAGAGCACGATGCCGAACACCGCGGCCAGGAGCCCGGCGATGAGCCAGGCGAAGGTCGCGAGGTGAGCCCGCTCCGGGACGAGGTTCTCGAAGTTGATCTTGGCGATCAGGATCCCTAGAAGCGCCGCGCTGACGGCAAAGCGCAGCCACAGCGTCCACCGCCGGCGCGGCGGGGCAGGCTTAGCGCTCGGCATCCTCGTAGATTACGAGGCGACCTGCCCCCAACGTGGCCGGAAGGTGGACGTGCGAGTACGTACAGATGACGGCGTCGAGCTCGCAGTGGCCGAGGCCGGCGCGGGACCGCCACTGCTCCTCGTACACGGGTTGGGCGGGGCCAAGGAGGACTTCACCGAGCACTTCGAGACCCTGGGGCGCCGGGCGCGGGTCGTGACCTTCGACCACCGGGGCCACGGCGAGAGCGACAAGCCCGACGCCGCCGCGTCCTACTCCTTCGACCGGCTCGCCGCCGACACACTGGCGGTTGCCGACGCGCTCGGCCTCGACTCTTTCCGTCTCCTCGGCTACTCGATGGGCGGGATGGTCGCCCGTCGGGTCGCGCTGGCCGCGCCCGGTCGGGTCGACGCCCTCGTGTTCATGAGCACTGCGGCCGGGCCGCCGCCGGCGCTGAATGCCGACTTCGTCCGCATCGGCGCCGCTCTGGCGGTGGAGGCCGACGGCATGGATCAGCTTCGGGTCATCTTGGACGAAGCCGACACCCTGGGCTCCGCGGCGTACCGACGCGTGCTCGCCGAGAAACCCGGCTACCGGGAGTTCGGCGACTACAAGTGGAACGCACTGGCGCCGGTGGGGTGGGCGACGCTGGTCGTCGAGCTCGTCT
>JBOGFL010000539.1:0-11401 GCA_050743285.1 Acidimicrobiia bacterium | reverse complement strand
AACATTCATCGACCTGCCGACCATGCGAGCGGAGGGTCGGGACTGGCCCCGTTACGCGCAGACGATGGTCGGGCTCCGTCGCCTCGAGAACGTCCAGCATTGCGTGGAGCAGGTGCTTCACGACCGGATACCCGGCGACCTGATCGAGGCTGGCGCATGGCGGGGCGGGGTCGTCATCTTCATGCGAGGCATCCTCAAGGCCTATGACATCGAAGATCGCAAGGTGTTCGCCGCGGACTCGTTCCGAGGTCTCCCGAAGCCAGACCCGGATGTCTACCCCGCCGATCGAGGCGACGTACACCACATCGCCAAGGCCCTCGCGGTGTCGCTCGAGGACGTCGAACGAAACTTCGAGCTGTACGACCTCCTCGATGACCAGGTGGTGTTCCTCGAGGGCTGGTTTCGAGAAACACTCCCGAATGTCCGGGATCGCGCGTGGGCCGTGGTCCGGATCGACGGCGACCTCTACGAATCCACAATGGACGCCCTCGTGAACCTCTATCCAGGACTGTCGATCGGTGGCTATTTGATCATCGACGACTTCGCTCATGAAGCGTGCCGCCAGGCCGTCGAGGACTTCCGCGCCTCCCTTGACATCGACGAGGTCGTCGAGCCAATCGACTGGACCGGCGTCTTCTGGCGGCGCCGCGCCTGACGAACCTCGCCCGCTCCTCTCGGCGGACGTCCCACGACCGCTCTCTTGCTCGAGACATGACACGACCGCTCGACGTCTTGATCATTGGTGGCTGTGGCCACGTCGGCTTGCCGCTCGGCCTTGCTCTGGCCGACCGCGGTCTGTAGGTCGACCTTCTGCCCCGCTGCCCCGCTCCCCGCGCTGATGAAACGCCAAGTCGGCAACCAGCGGAAACGGTCCGGGAGTCCGGCCTCGTCTGGAAGGCGGACTCCCCCGCATGATGTTCAAGCTGTTCGAGCCACCCCTCGATGTACCCGGAGCGGTACGTCCCGCTCGTCGTCTGACCGTCGCGCTCCCTTGCGAAGGCGCCTCGGATAGATTCCTCCAGTGGGTCGGGATTATGTGATTGACAGGCGCGCATTGCTCAAAGGCCCGACCGCCCTTGGAGTTGCGGTCTCCTTCGGCGAGCTGGCGGGATGCAACTCCTCGGACGACCCAGAAGCCGAGAACCAGAGTTCGGCGGACAAGGCGTCCGCTTCCACACTCCCGCCGAACGTCATCGTCATCTTCGCCGACGACATGCGCTACGACGAGGCGCAGTTCATGCCGAACCTCTTGCGGCTGATGGTGCGAGACGGTGCGAGTTTCGAGGCAGCTCGGCACAACATCCCCCTATGCTCACCGGCGCGGGCGGGCTTTCTGACCGGCCAGTACTCGACGCGCCACCGGGTCCGTAGCCAAGGCGACGGTTTGAGCGACACGGATCAGACCCTGCCCGTTTGGATGCACGACGCGGGCTACGACACGGCGCTCATCGGAAAATACTTCATTCCTGCACAGGCTTTGGGCTCGCCGCCCGGATGGAACTTCCGTCGACAACTCGCTCAGAACAATCAGAACCAGTTCGGGTTCACCGTGTGGGACGGACAGCGACAGATCGCGCCCCGCACCGACCAGACTCGGTACCTGCGTGACGAGGTCGTGGCATTTCTCCAGACCGCACGCGAACCGTTCTTCTTGTGGTTCACGCCCACCGCGAACCACTATCCGTTTCAGTCTCCGCCGGGCTACGAACTGGCCGCCACCGACCTAGAATGGCCAGACCTTCGCGAGCCTGACGTCAGCGACAAGCCACGTGGATCCAGTCGCTCTCGCCCATCACGGATGACAGCTCGAGGTGATTCGCGCACGACAGATCTTGCGTGTGCGCGAACTTCTTGGGCTCGACGACACGATCGTCGACATGTTCCGAGCGCTGCACGCCCGACAAAGCCTTGCCAATACCGTTGTGATGTTCTCCAGCGACAATGGGATTCTCCAGGGCGAGCATCGGATCCCGCCGTTGGCCAAGAACCTGCCGTACGAGCCTTCCGTACGGGTCCCGTGTTTCTTACGCGCTCCAGGAGTGACCGCCAGCGTCGTCGCCCAGCCCGTGCACATGGCGATCGACCTTACGGCAACCTGTGTCGACGTCGGTCGTGCAGAACCAGGCCTCGCGCTTGATGGCGTCAGCCTGCTCGACGTCCTCGACGATCCCGATCGATACCGCGATCGCCGTCTTCTTTTCGAGCGCGATAACCGGGACGACCCCATCTCCTTGCGCTGTCCTCGTGCTGCCGGTGTTTTCACGATGGGTCGGAAGCTGATCCGGTACGACACTTCGCCTCCGACTTTCGAGTTCTACGACCTGGAACGTGATCCAAACGAGCTTCAGAACGTTGCCGACGACCCGCGCTACGCGACCGACCGTGCCGAACTCGAGGACGAACTCGACGCCCTGCTCTCGAGCTAGACGTTCTTGATCTCGACGATCGAATCCGGTTGGACGCGTGACGTGGCCGAGGGCTGATCCGTCGGCGAGAGATCGGCTCAGGCGTCGACGCTCTCACCTACGACACGCTTGGGTTCGTCGGGGTAGTAGTCCCAGTGCCCCGAGAAATCCTTCCGGGTGAAGGCGACGCTCCCGGGGCTCTGGAGTGGTGGCTTCTCGTGAAGGGGGCCGAGGTAGTAGTCGCCCAGTCCAACACCACTCCCGGCGCCCAGGAGCCCTGGTGGTGTCGTGTCGAAGTACTTCCGCCAGAACTTCTCCGAGTAGAACAGACCGCAGTAGGCCGGGAACACATACTCGTCGATGAAGACGTACCCTCGCTCCGTAAGGTGAGGCCAGAGATTCAGCACGCAATCACGCAGGCTCGCCTGGTAATCGACGTCGAGGAAGCACAACACGATCGGGCTGTCGTGAAGGGGCAACGTGTCCTTGAACCAGCCCTTTCGGAACGTGCATCGGTCGATGGCCCCAAGCTTCTCGACATTCTCACGGACAGTCTCGAGGTCGGCCTTCAGCAGCCCTTCGGCCTTGGGATTTGCGAACCTGTCATCCGGGTCGGGAGCGGGCAGCCCCTCGAACGAGTCGTAGACGATGAGGTTGCGCCCGACGATGGCACATGCGAGCGACAGGTTGGCCGTCGAGCCTCCCAGGAAGCAGCCGCACTCGACGACGTCACCCCGTACGCTCGGTGGGATCTCGAGCAGCTTCACCGCCATGGCAAGATGCGCTTTGCACGAGGTACCGGTAAAGACTCGACGCGTGTTGCGGTACATGCGAATGGCGAGACCGAACCGCCTTCACCAGGTCATGTTGTACGCAGGGTGTTCGCGACGGCTGTAGAACAAGAACAGCACGGCCACCGGCAGCGATATCACGCGGTAGCCGGATCGCACGAAGGCCAGAACGCGGCGAGTGGCGAACCTTTGCGTCGCGCCTCGCTCGCGCCTTGCTCGCGCCATCCCGGCGACACTACCGCACACGTCACGCAACACGTATGTCGACGCCACCTCGTACGCGAGTGGAACTGGAGCTGTGCTCGACCTGTGAACACCCGAACCGGTGCGGAGGGCCGGGGTCCGCCGAGCGTCCGGTGAGCCTCTTCTTCTCGCCCGCTAACGTGCTCTACGCATGACGACTCCGCTTGATGTCGTGATCGTAGGTGGCTGCGGCCACGTCGGCCTGCCCCTGGGTCTCGCACTGGCCGACCGCGGCTTGCAGGTCGAGCTCTACGACCTCGACCGCGTCGCTGTCGACCGTGTCAATCGCGGCGACTTGCCATTCGGCGAACCTCACGCCGGTGACGTCCTCCGCCGGATACTTCCCACCGGCCGACTCCACGCGACCACGGAGCCCGCCGCCGTCAGCGAGGCCGAGCACGTCGTCGTCGTGATCGGCACCCCGATCGATGAGCACCTCAATCCCGACCTCGACGCCGTCCGACGCGCCATCGAGGACATCACGTCGAGACTGATGGACGGACAGGTGCTCGTGTTACGCAGCACCGTGTACCCGGGCGTCACCGCGATGGTCGAGCGACTCGTCGAGGCGCGGGGCCTCGACGTTGACGTCGCCTTCTGTCCGGAGCGGATCGCCGAGGGCAAGGCCATGGTCGAGCTGTCTCAGCTCCCGCAGATCGTTTCCGCTCGCTCGTCTCGGGCGGTGGAGCGGGCGGCCAAGCTCTTCCGAAACCTGACCCACGAGATCGTCGTCCTCGAGCCGGAGGAAGCGGAACTCGCCAAGTTGTTCACGAACACGTGGCGCTACATCAAGTTCGCGACCGCGAACCAGCTGTTCATGATCGCGAACGACTTCGGCCTCGACTACGAACGGATCCGGTCCGCGCTCGCGTACAACTACCCGCGCGCGAGCGACCTGCCCGGAGCCGGGTTCGCCGCCGGCCCGTGCCTTTTCAAGGACACAATGCAGCTCGCCGCCTTCAACAACAACAACTTCCAGCTCGGCCAGGCCAGCGTCATGATCAACGAGGGCCTCCCCCTCTACCTCGTGGCCCGCCTGGAGCAGCGATTCGACCTCGAGTCGATGACGGTGGGAATCCTCGGCATGGCCTTCAAGGCCGAATCCGATGACATCCGCTCGAGTCTGAGCTACAAGCTGAAGCGCATTCTCCATTTCAAAGCACGAGCAGTTCTCTGTCACGACCCGCTCGTGACGGCCGACCCCGATCTGCTACCGCTCGAAGAGGTGCTCGCGGCGTCCGATCTCCTGATCATCGGCGCACCTCATGCCGCCTACGCGAACATCCGCACTGACGCGCCGGTCATCGACATCTGGAACCTGCTCGGGGACGGCGTGCGCGTATGAGGCCTCGCGTGTCGATCGTCATCCCGGTCTACAACGAGGGGGAAGCCGTCGAGTCGTGCCTCGACCGCGTGCTCGCCGGAGTGATGCTGCCGTGCGAGGTCGTCGTCGTCTTCGACGACCCGGCTGATTCGACGGTTCCGTATCTGGAGAAGTACGCGCGCGACGACAGCCGGGTGATTCCCACACTCAACGAGTACGGGTCCGGCCCTGCTCGCGCCATCCGCTGGGGGATCGACCAGGTTCGGGCGCCAGTCGTGGTCGTCACGATGGCGGACGGCAGCGACGACGCCGAGCAGATCGACGAACTGTGCAAGCTCGTCGAGCGAGGCGTCGTGATCGCCGCCGCGTCGCGCTACATGAGCGGGGGCCAGCAGATTGGTGGTCCGATCTTCAAGAGCATCCTGTCGCACACCGCGGGCCTGACGCTCTTCTGGCTCGCGCGGGTTGGCACCCGCGACGCCACGAATTCCTTCAAGGCGTACTCGACCGATTTCATTCGCCAGGTCGGCATCGAGTCAGACGGAGGTTTCGAGATCGGCATCGAGCTCGTCGCGAAGGCTCGTCGCCTTCGCCTGCCGGTGGCCGAGCTGCCCACGATTTGGCTCCAGCGAAGCTGGGGAAGCTCCAACTTCCACGTCGCGGCCTGGCTCGGCCGCTATCTGCATTGGTACCGCTTCGCCTTCGGACCGCGGCTCGAACCCGAACAGGTGCGGGCGGTCGATCAACACTGGCAGGCATGACCCGACGTCGAGTGCTCGTGACCGGGTCCTCCGGCTTCATCGGAGGGTACGTCGTCGAGGAACTGCTGCGACGCGGCTACGGGGTGGTCGGGGTCGACAACCACTCGAAGTACGGCAAGGTGGCGAAGTCGTACGACGACAACCCCGCATATCGACTCGTCGACGCGGACGCCCGCGATGCCGATCTGCTCAGTGGCTTGCTCGGGGACTGCGACCACTTCATCGCCGGCGCCGCCTTGATCGGGGGAATCTCGTATTTCCACTCGTTCGCGTACGACCTCCTCGCAACGAACGAGCGGATCACTGCCGCGTCGTGCGACGCCGCGATAAAGGCACTGCAGTCGGACCGGCTGCAGAAGGTGACGTACATGAGCTCGTCGATGGTGTTCGAGTCCGCCGACCGGTGGCCGTCGTCCGAAGGGCAGGAACGAGAGATTCCGCCGCCTCTTTCTTCCTACGGGTTCCAGAAGTTGGCGGTGGAGTACTTCGCGCGAGCCGCCTTCGAGCAGCACGGCCTCCCGTACACGATCGTTCGCCCGTTCAACTGTGTTGGTGTGGGCGAGATGCGGGCGAAGAACGAGGTGGAGATCCGCAGCGGCAACGTGAAGCTTGCGATGTCACACGTGGTGCCCGACCTGGTCCAGAAGATCGTGAAGGGTCAGGATCCGCTCCACATCCTGGGGGACGGGAGCCAGGTCCGCCACTACACCTACGGCGGCGACCTTGCGCAAGGGATCGTCACCGCGATGGAACACCCCGACGCCGTCAACGACGACTTCAACCTCTCGACTGCAGAATCGACGACGGTGCTCGAGCTGGCCGAACGCGTGTGGCGTCGCCTCAAGCCAGATGCGGCGTTCCGCTACGTCGGCGACGAGCCCTTTGAGCATGACGTCCAGCGACGAGCGCCCGCGGTCGACAAGGCGAAGGCGGTTCTCGGGTTCGAGGCCACCACCACGCTCGACGAGATGCTCGACGAGGTGGTCCCGTGGGTGGCCGGCGCGGTCGAACGCGGGCTCATCTAGGCGGTCAATCGCAGATCAATGCCGGGGTCGTGACCGCGGCCAACGCGAAACGAAGGTCGAGGGGTCCGGTCAAGGCCGTCAGGGTGCGACCGTTCGCGGGATTGAACCTCACCGTGCCCCGCACACGGCCGGAGTCCAACTCGGTCACGCGCACACTGCCGAAACCGCCGATCTGAACCGACTCGCCCTTCGCGAGTCGGCGAGTCACCGGCCGTCGCAGCTCTTCGCAACCCTCGCGGCGCTCCGGCCTGGCGGATTGCTCGAGCGCGAGGTACAGACTTGCGGCGCCTGCCGTCGGCGCGTCGATCCGATCGGGCCTCGGGATTCGGCCGGACTCGACACCGTCGCGCAGCCACCCGATCGTCACCTCAGGAGCTTGCAAACGCAGTGGATGTACGTTGCGCGGCACCTCGTCGGCGCGGGCAACGCGAGGAAGCGCCAGGACGAGCGAAGGGGTCCCGAGCTCGAACTGCGCACTCCCGCGCTCACGGTTGGCAAGATCACCGAGGTTCCCCGGAACCCCGATGACGAGGACCGCGACGACGACCGGCCAGAGAACCTTCCAGCGGCGCACTGCGGCATCGGCCGCAATGGCGACGGCGGGCAACGACAGCGCCCCCACGACGTGGAGGTAGCGGCCGGAACGAGCGAAGTCGGGTCCGAACGCGCCCGCCCGACCCGTTCCGCTGATGACGAGGAATACGATCGCTCCAAGGAGGAGCGCGCCGGGCGCGGCCGCCTGTCGGCGGAATTCGTCACGGTCGAGGGGTGCCCACGCAAACACGAGCCCCACGACGAGAAGCACACCGAGCGCAACGCCTACCCCCGGTACTTGGCCGAGTGCACCGAACGTGGCGGCGAAGCCCGTCACGACGAAACGTGTCACCACTCCCACGGAGAGGTTGGCAGCGTCGTATTCATCGCGTGCGTATGCAACCCACCACACGCAGAAGGCAAGCCCGAGCGGGAGCGTGTGCAGCAACGCGATCTGCCACCCTCGGCGCACGAGCATCGCCACGCCGACGACGATCGTCATGGTGACGCCGACGCCGGCACACATGAGGCCGGCCGCACCGGCCAGGAGGCCGAGCCAATCCCGACGGTCGACAGGTCCGTCGTGATCCGCGAGAAGCAGGTGGGTGAATCCGAACACGAGAGCAGCGCCCCATGCCATCTGGAACGCCCACACGATGTTCTGACTGGCGGCCCCGAAGAGTGCGAACAGTGACGCCGCCAGGGTCGCGATCCACGGATCGACACCGGCTCGGCGCATCACCACTCGGAGCAGCGCCGCCACTGTGAGATGGAGGACGATGGCGACCAATTGGTACGGCACGTACGTGCGCAGCCCGAACCCTTGCCACAGCACGCGGTACACGATGATGGGAAGCGTCGACCAGTGTTCGTTGTGGGGGCGAAGAAGATCGTCGATGTCGCGGAGCTCGCGGTCAGCGAGGAAGTCGAAGTCGTCGAGAAAGAACCACTGGCTGTGCCCGTACACCAGAAAGAGCACGAAGGCCGCCACTTCCACTCCCGCGAACACGAGGAGCGCAAGTCGGGCTCTCGATGGGCCTCGAACACGTGCGCGGTCGTGGTGGTGCAAAGAGGTGAGGGTCATCCCGTCGGCCATCCCGCGTGAGCCTCGCACACGCGCCGCGAAACTGTAGTTCGTCGCACCTTCATTGGTTCGGGTCGGCGTGCAGATGCATCGAGACTGCCGCAGCTAGTGTCTCCGCTTCATGCGGGTACTGACTCCGGTGCGTTCGCTGGACCACGGTGGCCCGGCCGGAGATGCGCGATGCGCGCGCTGCTCGCGTCTTCGATGCATGACGCGAGCGGACACTCGGCATGATCGCCGCGGTCATCGCGGTCGTCATCGGCTCCAGCCTCGTCGGTAGGATCGCGTCGTGAACCTGGCCGCACGTATGCACGGTAGAGCCGTCTTCGGTCGACGCGTTCGCGTGCTCGCGCGTCACATCGCCTCGCTCCTCCCTCCCGATGCGAAGGTGCTCGACGTCGGATGCGGAGACGGCGCCATCCCCGAAGCTGTGATGCGGCTCAGAGGAGATGTCGACGTGACCGGCATCGACGTCGCCGTGCGTCCCCAGACGCGTATCCCCGTCTCGCACTTCGACGGCACCACGATCCCGTTCCCGGACAAGACGTTCGACACGATCGTGTTCGTCGATGTCCTCCATCATGCGCGTGACGCGACCCGGCTTCTCGCCGAGGCAGCTCGGGTTGCGCCCGGCGCCATCGTGGTCAAGGACCATCTCGCCGACGGGTCGCTCGCCCGGCCGACCCTGCGCGTCATGGACTGGTTCGGGAACGCATACTTCGACGCCGACCCGGAAGACCAAGGCCCCAAGGAGGCCTGGCGGTACGACTACTGGCCGAGGGCGCGTTGGGAACGGGCGTTCGACGAGCTCGGCCTGGAGATCCAGACGTGCCTCACCGACCTCCGGATGTATCCCGCTCCGGCGTCGTGGCTGTTTGATCGCCGCTTGCACGTGCTCTTCCGGCTCTCTGCCGGTACGTGCGAGCGCGCATGAACCGGTTGACGATCCCGAACGACGCGAGCGTACTGCCGACGATGATGAGGCTCTGGGCGAGTGACGCCACGCCGAACCCGCGGTCGGGCGGGGCCGGGTCTCCATTGAGCCAGAAGGCGATGAGCACGATGTCGACGACGAGCCCCGCCGCAACCAAGAGTAAACCCAACCCGAAGCAGCGTCGCGGGAAGTTCGAGCGACCGACGAAGTCGAATCGTCGCCGAACGCCTGGCGCAGACACCGGCGAGTAGTACGCCAGGACCGCACCGGCGAGCGACGCTTGTATCCCGAGTACGAGCGCGATACCCGAGAAGAAGACCGGTTGCCATCGCAGCGACCCGACATCCACGCCCTCGGGTCGTACGAAGCCCAAAATCATCGTCACCACGCCCAACGCGAACAGCGCGGCTCCGGGACCGACGAGAAGCAGGTCGGGCGCCAGGAGCAGGATCACCTTGAGGTTGCGGAGACCATCGGACCACGTCGCCAACTTGGACTCGCCGATGCGCGGCCGGTAACCGGCCTCCACCTCGGTGATCCGCCATCCGGCCCGCGTCGCCCGGATCAGCATGTCGCTCGTGAGCTCCATGCCGGTCGCCCCGAGGCCGAGGCTCGCAATCCGATCTCGACGAAACGCCCGGAACCCCGACTGGCTGTCCCGGACGACACGCTTACCGGACGCGCGGGCTGCCAGGAATGTGAGCGTGGGAGTACCGATGAGGCGGTGCATCCACGGCATCGTGCGGTTCGTGGCAGCGTCGAGACGGGACCCGAAGACAAGGTCGGCCTCGTCCCGCATGATCGGCGCCACCAGCTCCGGAACCTTCCGGAGGTCATAGGTGAAGTCCGCGTCGGCCATGACGATCACGTCACCGTGCGCGTCCTCGAAGCCGGTCAGCAGCGCGCTGCCGTATCCGGGCCGCGGCTCGTGCACGACCCTCGCCCCGGCCTTAGCCGCGACCTCCTGCGAGCCGTCCGTCGAGCCGTTGTCGACGATGAGGACCTCGCCGCGAATGCCGGCTGCGGCGAAGGTATCGAGCGCCTCCTTTACGCAAAGTCCGACCGACTGCACCTCGTTGAGACAGGGCAACACCACGGAGACGCTCATCCGAAACGGCGACTCCAGAGGCCGTCTGGTCGCGACCGGGGTGCCGGGGTCTGCGGTCGCCACGAGGCGGGACGGTACCACTCAGGCGCCCGGCGCCACGGTTGGAGGGACTCATCTGGGGTACACGCCGCTGCCTAGAGTGATCGGGCCCTCGCAGCCACGAGACGGAGCAGTGACCGCGACCACGGAAGAAACGGTTCCCGCGACAACCCCGAGCGCCCGTCGGCTCGCGGACCGCTTCTACCCTCCGCTCGGTCTTGTCGCCGGCGTCGGGCTCATCCTGAGGCTCACGTACGTCCTCGCGGTGAGAGACGACGGCGTCAGAGGCGATGGGGAGTATTACCACTTCGGCGGCAACCTTCTCGCCGAAGGGAAGGGCTTCATCAACCCCGTCAACTACATTCTCCAGGGGGTTGAAGCGCCAGCGGCGATCCATCCTCCGGGCTGGACAGTGCTGCTCTCGGTCCCATCGCTTCTGACCTTCGACACTTTCCTCGGTCATCAGCTCTTCGCCTGCCTGGTCGGAGCGGCAACGATCGTGATGGTCGGCCTGGTCGGGCGACAGGTCGCCGGCGATCGGACCGGTCTGATTGCCGCCGCCATAGCCGCGCTCTACCCCAATTTCTGGCTCTACGAGCGCGAATTGATGTCGGAAACACTCGTCCTGTTCCTCGGCGCCCTGGTGCTCCTGCTCACGTTCCGGTTCCGAGACCGACCGGGCGCGGTTCTGGCAGCCCTGCTCGGTGCGGGCTGCGGTCTGCTCGCACTCACCCGATCCGAGCAGGTGCTGCTGCTCGTGGTGCTCGTCCCACCCCTGATCCTGCTCGCACCCGGCGTCCCGCGGCGGCGTCGCGTTGCCTGGCTCGCGCTCGCAAGTGGTACCGCCGCGGTGGTCATCGCGCCGTGGGCGGTGTACAACACCGCGAGGTTCGAGGATCCCGTCGTCCTCTCTACCAACCTCGGTCCGACCATGAGCGTCGGCACCTGCGACTCTACGTTCTACGGCGACAACCTCGGCTACTTCGACGAGGAGTGCCGGGAGGGCAGGCCAGCGGGTCTGATGATGGATTCAAATGACGCTTCCGCGCGCGATCGCGAGCTTCAACGCATCGCGCTCGAGTACCTCGGTAACAACGCCAGTCGAGTTCCCGTCGTCGTCACCGCACGCGAGGGCCGAACATGGGGCCTGTAC
>JBOGFL010000538.1:0-1526 GCA_050743285.1 Acidimicrobiia bacterium | reverse complement strand
GTCTACGGTAGGTCCGTGAACGGCTCGACCCAACCGACGCTCGAGCTGCTCTACTTCGACTCCTGTCCGCACTGGCGCCTGGCGGCCGAACGGCTCGCGACGATCGCCGTCGAGCTCGGCCTCACCGTCGAGCATCACGAAGTCACCACCGACGCGCAGGCCGTGGCCGTCGGCTTCCACGGGTCGCCCACCATCCTCATCGACCGCCGCGACCCCTTCGCCACCGGGAACGAGCCGACCGGGCTGGCCTGCCGCATCTACACAACACCGGACGGGCCCGCCGGGTCACCCACGCTCGACCAGCTCCGAGCCGCGCTCAGCTGAGACGAACCGGCCGCCCTCAGTTTCTCGCTCGATCAGGAAGGCTCGCCTCCGCCGCTCGGCCTAGACGGCGGGGATGACCTCGTCGTGGATCAGGCGCAGCTGTGTGTCGACGTCGGCCACGCCCTCGATGTCCATCCCGGTGAACGCCTTGACGAGGCTGCGGTCGGTGATCGCCAGGATCATGTGGTTCACGCCGGCCGGGGCGATCTCGTGGCGGATCTTCGCCGCGCACTCGGCCGGCGAGCCCGACACCGACAGCCGCTCGGCCAGCTCCGGCGACGTCAGCTCGACCCCCTTGGCCAGGTCGCCGCCCCCGATGGCGTCGATGATCGGCTTCAGCTCGGCGGCGTCCACGCCGTTGCGCGCGAGCTGCTCGGCGGGCATCGACGAGGCGTAGATGCCGACCATCGCCCGCGCCGCGTCCTTCGCCTTTGCCGCGTCCGGGCCGGTGGCGAACACCACCCACGCACCGACGTCGAGCGCGTCGGCGTTCTTGCCGGCCCGCTCTGCGCCGATGCGGAAATGCTCGACGGCGAAGTCGTAGGCCCCCCGCGTGTAGCTGAGCGCGTGGTGGCAGCCGTCGGACAGCTCACCGGCCGCCTCGAAGGACTTCGGCCCGCGCATCGCCCCGATCATCAGCGGCACGCGCTCCTGCACCGGCCGGGCGAACGTGAACAGCCCGTTGTAGGTGAAGAACTCGCCTGAGAATGTGATCGCGCCGTCGTCGAGCAGCGTGCGGATGACGTGGTGCGCCTCCTTGGTGCGCGACAGCGGCCTGGTCGTCGTCCAGTCGATGCCGTACTGGGCGAGCAGCCCGAAGTTGCCGCTGGAGATCACCGCCTCGGCGCGCCCACCCGAGAGCTCGTCGAGGGTGGCTATGGACTGGGCGATCAACGTCGGCTCGCGCAGCACGACCGACGACAGGCTCGGACCGAAGCGGATGTTCTCGGTCTGCGTCGCGGCGGCGGCGAACAGCAACCACATGTCCTTGTGCCACGTCTCGTCGGCGGCGTAACAGGCGTGGAAGCCGAGCTCGTCGGCCAGCTTGATCGACGCAAGAGACTCCGCCAGCGGGTAGTCGGGCAACAGGACGTAGCTGTACTTCACGGTGAGCCTCCCTCACTCTGGATCGCATCGGATACTTCGGTGGTGACGGTGGGGGGTTCGGCGTCGAGCTCGGCGAGGAGCTCGGCGCCCGACAC
>JBOGFL010000537.1:0-4088 GCA_050743285.1 Acidimicrobiia bacterium | reverse complement strand
CCTTCGAAGTGCTGGAGCCGACCGCCGACGGGTTCCGCAACTACTTCCGACCCGGAGAGAAGTTGCCGGCGGAGACCCTGCTGCTGGACCGGGCCAACCTGTTGACGCTGACCGCTCCGGAGATGACGGTTCTCGTCGGCGGCATGCGGGCCCTGAACGCCAACTCCGGGCAATCCCGACACGGCGTGTTCACCGACCGGCCGGAAACGCTGACCAACGACTTCTTCCTGAACCTGCTCGACACGGGCACGGAGTGGAAGGCGTCCGCCTCGGACGAGAACGTGTACGAGGGTCGCGATGGCGAGACGGGCGAGGTGAAGTGGACCGGCACCGCCGCCGACCTCGTCTTCGGTTCGCATTCCCAGCTCCGGGGCATCTCGGAGTTCTACTCATGTGACGACTCGAAGGAGAAGTTCGTGCATGACTTCGTGGCGGCGTGGGACAAGGTCATGAACCTCGATCGCTTCGACCTCGCCTGATCGACATCTCCGGCGTGGTGACCGGTTCACGTCGACCGGTCACCCGGCGGTGAAGCGCTGCGAGGTAACGCGGAGGCCCCGAGCGCGGAGGTCGGCCGCCAGCGCGTCGGCGTCGCGCACGGGCCAAGTGGATGGCGGTTGGCTCCCGTCGGTGAGCGCCGCAGCGTCCGCCAGCGGTCCGGGACGCAGCGACTCCCTTCCTATTCTCCTATTCCTCTGGACTGGCCTCCAGCGATTCCAGCGGTCTCCAGCGGAAGTCGCGGCGCGCTCACCTCGACGCCAGCGGTTCCAGCGGTCTGCAGCGGGAGACGGCATCACCTTGCCAAGGTGAGGGTCGGGTTCGAATCCCGTCGTCCGCTCCGATCGTTCGTCTCGGTCAGTGCCCCACTAGGCGCCCTGGCTCCACGAGTCTGCAAGCTCGTCCTGGTCGTGCTCGCGACCATCGCGCTCGCCATGTTCATCCTTCGACGGCGATAAGACTCGGGCGCGCCCGCCTCCCTCGGCCGTCGCCGGACCTTCGGCGTAGACGCAAGCCGACCGACGAACGGGGCCCGGAACGCGAGTGTGCTCCCGAACGGCAGGACGGACAGACGTCCTCTCGCTTCGAGGCGATGTCGCTGAGAGCAACACTGTTCGCGCCGCGCGCGCGCGTGTGTCACGTTCGGTCGTTGAGCAGCCACGACGTGCGCGATTTGGTGCAATGATTTTCCAAGTTGTCAGTTCAGAAGGTTGTCAGTCGCGTGTCGTTGTCTCATCATGCAGAGGTTCGCGGAACCGAGGAAAGCCGAATCGGATGAGACGGATCTACGCTGCGTTGCTCGCCGCTTTCGTTGGCGCGTTGGTCACCGCGTCGGTGTTACCGGCCGAGGGCCAAACGTTCAATGTCACCATCCCTGATGGTGTGAGCACCGGTCCCGAGGGCAGCGTCGAACAGCTCGCGTCCGATCCAGTAAACCCCGCGGATGTTGGCCAAACCTGCGACGTGACCGTGAATGTCGTCAACAACGACTCCCTCCACCCCGGCAACGACATCTTGGTCGCGTCGAACGGCGGCGAGGTTGTCGCCGCGAACGTGGAGGACCAGCCGGGCACCTCGACCTATCCGGCCGTCGGTGTGCTCACCTTGGGTCCGACGGTCACGGTGTCTATCCGGTTCGGGCCGGACGGCATCCGCTCCGAGGGCTACTCGGTCGACTTTGAGTGCAGCCCCGCGCCGCCGCCGCCTGATCCTCCCGTCCCGCCTGAACCCGATCAGCAGCTTCCCGGGCAGCAGGATCCCGAGCAACCGGTCCCGGTGACGGCGACGCCGCGCTTTACAGGCTGACCGTTCGGCTGACGAGCGGCACAAAGGAACCGCCCGCGGACGGTTAGTCGGCGGCAACGTCGCGGGGGAGCAGGCGACGGAGGATCTTGCCCGATGGTGACTTCGGCACCACCTCGATGAACGTGATCCGTCGCAGTTGTTTGAACTGTGCAACCTCACTGGCGACGAACTCGAGAACGTTGTCCTCACTCGCGGTCTGGCCGTCCTTGAGAACCACGAACCCGACGGGGATCTCGCCTGCCTCGTTGTCGGGGACACCGATCACGGCGGCATCGGCGACGGCCGGGTGCGTGAGCAGGATGGCTTCGAGCTCGGCCGGCGCGACCTGAAACCCCTTGTACTTGATCAGCTCCTTGAGGCGGTCGACGACGTAGAGGTGACCGTCGTCGTCGATATGCCCGATGTCGCCGGTCCTGAGCCAGCCGTCCTCGTCGATCGTGTTCGCCGTCGCCGGCGCGTTGTTGAGGTAGCCGGCCATCACCTGCGGTCCCCGCACCCAGACCTCTCCATCGATTCCGGGACCGAGCGCGTCGCCGCTCGCGGGGTCGACGATCATCGTTTCGGTGTTCGGGGCCGTCACGCCCACCGAGCCGGGCTTGCCGGCGCCCTTCGGAGTCAGGTGCGAGCACGGCGAAAGCTCGGTCATGCCGTAGCCCTGAACCACCTCGCACCCGAGCCGGGCCCCTGTTTCCAACGCCAGCTCGGCCGAGAGCGGTGCCGCGCCGGAGAAGACCTGCTCGAGGGCGGAGAGATCGAAGTTGTCGACCAGGGGGTGCTTGGCCAGGGCCACAACGATCGGCGGTGCAACGTACGAGCGAGTGATGCGGTGGTCCTGGTGAAGCTGCAGGAACTGCTCGAGGTCGAACCGCGGCATGGTCACGATGGTGGCGCCGGCGATGAGACTCACGTTCATGATGATCTGCATGCCGTAGATATGGAAGAACGGCAGCACCGCGATGATCGTTTCGTCCTCCCTGATGCCGACGGGATCGAGGGTCTGCATCGCGTTCGCCACCAGATTCCGATGGGTCAGCACCACACCCTTCGAAATACCGGTGGTGCCCGACGAGTACGGCAGCGCCACGGGCGCGTCGAGTGGAACGCGCACGGGCTCCGGGCGCGCATCGCCGAACAGCTCGGCCAGCGCGGGCGCGTCGTCGGCCTGGTCGAGCACGTAGATCATCTCCACCGGGGTGCCGGCCGCCGCGGACCGGGCCGTGTCGAGTAACGGGGCCACCGTGACCATCATTCGCGGCTTGGCGTCTTCGAGTTGGTAACGAACTTCGCGCTCGGTATACGAGGGATTGACCGTCGTGACCACGCCGCCCGCGTACGCGACGCCGTGGAACGCGACCGCGTATTCAGGCACGTTCGGCGCCATGATCGCGACGACGTCACCGGGCGCGAAGCCCTGATTTGCCAAACCACCGGCGAGGCTGCGAATAGACCGGTCGAGGTCGCCGTACGTGAGCGTCCGACCGGTGGGTCCGTCGATGAGCGCGGGTTTGTCTGCGAGGTCGGCAACCCGGCGCAGCACGAGCTCGGAGATGAGAACCTCGGGGATCTCCACGTCCGGGAGCGGGCTGCGGTGGATGACCGGGCGGGCGTTCGTGGAACTCGGTCGGCCGGTTGTCGTCATCGGGCGCACCCCCCTGTCGCACGGCGCCATCGACACGGTACCGGAGCACGCCGGAAGGCCGCGCCTAGGGTTCTTGGCAATGCTGCAGGTCAGAGCGTTCGTGCCACCGTTCACGGCCCCGCGCGGTTCCGAACCGCGGTCGGCATGAGCGCCCGCCGCGCCCGGGGGCCCGCCGGGATGCTGCGCACGCTGCGGTCGGTGCTGCGATTCCGGCCGATCGAACTCGATCCGGTGGCACGGCGCCTGGCCCGCGCCGCATCGGTCAACGATCTCCGGAGCATCGCGCGCCGTCGTCTTCCTCGGGGTGTGTTCGACTACATCGACGGCGGCGCCGAGGATGAGCGGACGCTGGCCGCGAATGTCGGCGCGTACGCCCGAACGGTGTTCCGTCCTCGCGTCCTCCGTGACGTTGGTGTTGTCGATCCGTCCACAACGCTCCTCGGGCGCGACCTCCCGATCCCGCTCGTCCTGGCACCCACCGGGTTCGGCCGCATCGCTCATCCTGAAGGCGAGCTCGCGGTCGCCCGCGCCGCCGCCCGGGCGTGCCTCCCGTACACGCTCTCGACGCTCGGCACGCGGTCGATCGAGGAGGTGGCTGCGGTCAGCGACGGCCCCAAGTGGTTCCAGGTCTACGTATGGCGGGACC
>JBOGFL010000536.1:0-7758 GCA_050743285.1 Acidimicrobiia bacterium | reverse complement strand
GCCCCCACACGTGGGGCAGAGATCGGGGATCGTGCCCCGCTTGGCGCCGGTCCCGCCGCACTCCGAACACGCGGCCTCGGCAGTGAAGCTCACCGTCGTGGTGATGCCGTGCACCGCGTCGAGGAAGTCGAGATGCAACTCGGTCTCGAGGTCGCGGCCCTTCTGCGGGCCCGAGGCCGGGCGCCCGCGGCGCCGCCCGCCGCGACCGAAGAGACCGCCGAGGATGTCGCCGAGCCCGCCCATGTCGCCGACATCCTCGAAGCGGACGTTGCCCTGGAAGCCGCCGGGCCCGCCGAAGCCGCCGAGCCCGCCGGGTCCGACGCCGGACGCGACCATGCGGCGCACCTCGTCGTACTCCTTGCGCTTGTCGGCATCGCCGAGCACGTCGTACGCGGCGGACACGTCCTTGAAGCGATCTTCGGCGACGCTGTCACCGGGGTTGGCATCAGGGTGAAACTGCTTGGCCAACTTCCGGTACGCGCGCGTGATGTCCTTCTCGGACGCCTCGGCACCGACGCCGAGGACCGAGTAGTAGTCCTTCTCGAACCACTCCCGCTGCGGAGCCATCGCGATTACCGGGCGACCGCGACCATCGCCGGACGCAGCACGCGGCCCTTCAGGCGGTAGCCGGTCCGCACCACCTCGCGTACGACGGGCTCGCCGTCGCCATCGTCCTGCATGACGGCCTCGTGCTCGGCGGGGTCGAAGGGCTTGCCGGTCGCCTCGATGCGGCTCAGGCCCGCCTTCTCGAGCACTCCGAGCAACTCGGCGTAGACGAGTTCAACGCCCTTGCGCACCTTGTCGTCCGGGTCGATGGCCACGAGCGCGGCCTCGAGTGAGTCGAGTACCGGCAGCAGCTGCTCGACCAGCCCCTCCGTGGCGCGCTCGACCAGCGCGGTCTGCTCGCGCAGCATCCGCTTGCGGTAGTTCTCGAAGTCGGCCTGGACCTGTTGGAGGGTCGAACGGAGGTCGTCGCGCTCGTTCTGGAGTCCGGCCAGATCGGCCTCGACCGCGGCAGCCGCCTCGGCTTCCGTTACTTCGGCCGCGCTCGCTTCAGGCCTGGATACCCAGCCCGATCCTTCGGGACGCTCGCCGCGGCGACGCAAGGCGTTGTCGGTCTCGCGGTTTCGTCCCGCCTCGTCGTGACCACCCTCACCCGGCATCCGGGTCAGCTCCCGGTGGCTTCGTCGGCGTCGTCGACGATCTCGGCGTCGGCCACCTCGTCGTCCGCGGGCGCGGACGCGCCGGCCGCGCCCCCGGCGGCACCGCCGGGCTGGTCCTGGGCCGCCTGCGCGTAAAGCCTTTGCGCGAACTCCTGGCTGGCGCTGAGCAGACCCTCGTGGGCCCGCTTCACCGCCTCGACGTCGGGCCCGGCGAGCGCGTCCTTCAACTCCTTGAGGGCCGCCTCGATCTTCGCCTTGTCCTCGTCGCCGACCTTGTCGGCCTGCTCCTGGAGGAGCTTCTCGGTCTGGTACACGAGGCTGTCGGCCTGGTTACGGGTCTCGACCTCCTCGCGCCGCTGCCGGTCCTCCTCCGCGTGCGTCTCGGCGTCCTTCATCATGCGGTCGATCTCGTCCTTGCCGAGCGCGGTTCCACCGGTGATGGTCATGTTCTGCTCCTTGCCGGTGGCAAGGTCCTTGGCCGAGACGTGCACGATGCCGTTGGCGTCGATGTCGAACGTGACCTCGACCTGCGGCACGCCACGGGGCGCGGGCGGGATGCCCACCAGCTGGAACTTGCCCAGCGTCTTGTTGCGGTAGGCCATGTCGCTCTCACCCTGGAGCACATGGATCTCGACCGACGGCTGGTTGTCTTCCGCGGTCGTGAAGACCTCGGAGCGCTTGGTCGGGATCGTCGTGTTGCGATCGATCAGCTTCGTGAAGATCGAGCCCTTGGTCTCGATCCCGAGCGACAGCGGCGTCACGTCGAGGAGAAGCACGTCCTTGACGTCGCCCTTCAGCACGCCCGCCTGGATGGCGGCGCCGACCGCGACGACCTCGTCGGGGTTCACGCCCTTGTGGGGGTCCTTGCCCGTGAGGTCGCGCACGAGGTCGACGACCGCGGGCATCCGCGTGGAGCCACCCACCAGGATGACGTGGTCGATGTCGCCCTTCGAGAGGCCGGCGTCGCGGATTGCCTGGTCGAACGGGCCTTTGCACGCGTCGACCAGGTCACCGGTGAGCTCCTGGAACTTCGCCCGCGTGAGGCTCTGCTCGAGGTGCAGCGGCCCCTCGCTGGTCGCGGTGATGAACGGCAGGTTGACCGTGGTCTCCTGCGCCGACGACAGCTCGATCTTCGCCTTCTCGGCCGCCTCCTTGAGGCGTTGGAGCGCCATCTTGTCGGCCGACAGGTCGACGCCGTGGGCGTTCTTGAACTCGGTGACGAGCCAGTCGATGACGCGCTGGTCCCAGTCGTCGCCGCCGAGGTGGGTGTTGCCCGCGGTCGACTTCACCTCGAAGACGCCCTCGCCGATCTCGAGGAGCGACACGTCGAAGGTGCCGCCGCCGAGGTCGAAGACGAGGATCGTCTGGTCCTCCTGCTTGTCGAGGCCGTAGGCGAGGGCGGCGGCGGTCGGCTCGTTGATGATGCGCAGGACCTCGAGCCCCGCGATCTGGCCCGCCTCCTTGGTGGCCTGGCGCTGGGCGTCGTCGAAGTACGCCGGCACCGTGATCACCGCCTGGGTGACGGTGTCACCGAGATAGGCCTCGGCGTCGCGCTTCAGCTTCTGGAGGATCCGAGCCGCGATCTCCTGGGCGTTGTAGTCCTTGCCGTCGATGTCGATCTTCCAGCTCGTGCCCATCTCGCGCTTCACCGAGCGGATGGTGCGGTCCGGGTTGGTGATCGCCTGGCGCTTCGCCACCTCGCCGACGAGCACCTCGTTGGTCTTGGAGAACGCCACGATCGACGGGGTGGTGCGCGACCCTTCGGCGTTGGGGATCACAGTGGGCTCGCCCGCCTCGAGAACAGAGACGACCGAGTTGGTGGTGCCGAGGTCGATGCCGACGGCCTTGGACATGAAGGTCCCTCCTGGACAGCGCAAATCTTGGGTGGCGCCCAGGCTAGAACCCTGAGCGTACCGCTATCAACTTTGGCCGGGGGCGGGGTATTCCGGGTTCTTCCTTTCCCCCGGGGCGATGGTCGCTTAGATTGCGGCCATGGCACGTAAGGACGAGTTCATCGAGCACCTGTCCCAGGTCCCTCTCTTCTCGGCCTGCTCGAGCAAGGACCTCCAGCAGGTGGCCAAGCGGGCGGAGGACGTCAAGGTCGAGCCGGGCAAGGTCCTGGTCAGCGAGGGGTCGGCCGGCCACGAGTTCTTCGTGATCGTGGAGGGGACGGCCAAGGTGACCCGCCACGGCCAGACGGTCGCCACGCTGGGCCCAGGCCGGTTCTTCGGCGACCTCGCTCTCCTCGATCACGCCCCCCGCAACGCCACCGTGACGGCCGAGACCCCCATGGAGCTCGTTGTCCTCGGCCAACGGGAGTTCTCGGGTCTGATTGACGACGTGCCCGGCTTCGCCGCCAAGCTCCTCGCCGGTCTGGCCCAGCGCCTGCGCGACGCCGACTCCCAGTCGGTGCAATAGCGCCCCTCTGTTTGGTCACTCGATCCGCACTCGCCTCGGTGACCGAACCGGGAAGCCGGGCCCCGCTCGGATAAGTTCCGGGACGTGACCCGTCCCCGGCCGCAACAGATCGTCATCGCCGTCGGTCTCCTCGCCGCCGCCGGCGCGCTCGCCTCCGGCATCGTGCCGCGGATGACCAGGTGGGAGGAGGACTCCCCGGTCAGCCGCCACGTCTTCGGCAACATCCCGGACCCGATCTACTGGGCGTTCTACGCCGTCGTCACCCTGATGCTGTTCATGGTCGGTTGGCTGACGGCCCAGCGGGTCGGCAACTACGTCCGCGGCCGGCCCGACGACCGCCGGACCACCCGGGGGAACGTCGAGCGGCGACTTCGCGACTTCCGGGCCGGCGTGTGGATGCGCACGCTCCTGCGCGACCCGTCGGCCGGGCTCATGCACTCGGCGATCTACTTCGGGTTCCTGGTGCTGTTCGCAGCAACGGTGGTGTTGGAGATCGACCACCAGCTCCCCGAGTCGCTGAAGTTCCTCCATGGCGACGTGTACCGCGGGTACGCCCTCACCGCCGACGTGTTCGGCGTCATCTTCGTCGCCGGCATCGTGTGGGCGATCGGGCGGCGCTACGTGCAACGGCCGTACCGGATCCGCATCAAGACCAAGCCCGAGGACGCGGTGATCCTGGGCACGTTCCTCGTGATCGGGTTGACGGGCTTTGCGGCCGAAGGTCTGCGCATCGCGCTCGACGGGCGGCCGACGTTCGAGAAGTGGGCAATCGTGGGCTGGCCGCTCTCCGGGCTCGTCGACACGCTCTCGCAGGGCACGCTGCAGGATTGGCACCGGTGGATGTGGATCACGCACTTCGCCGCGTTCGTGTTGTTCCTCATCATCCTGCCCACGACGAAACTGCGGCACATGTTCACGTCGCCCGTGAACATGTACCTGAGCGACCGCGATCGACCCAAGGGCGCGATGCGGCCGATGCCCAACCTTCTCGAGACCGATCTCGAGAGCTTCGGGGCCACTCGGGTCGAAGACTTCACCTGGAAGCAGCTCCTCGACACCGACGCCTGCACGATCTGCGGGCGCTGCACCTCGGTGTGCCCGGCGCACGCGACCGGCAAGCCCCTCGACCCGCGCGAGATCGTGCTGAAGGTCGGCGAGGTGATGATGGCAACGTCGGAGCCACCGCTCTCGCCACCCGTCGGCACCGACGCCGAGATCACGGTGTCGGCCGGTTCGGTGTTCGAGCGCATCACCGCCGAGGAGCTTTGGGCGTGCACGTCGTGCAAGGCGTGCGACGAGGTCTGCCCGGTCAACATCGAGATACTCGACAAGATTCTCGACATGCGGGTGTACCTGTCGTTGATGGAGAGCAACTTCCCGGTCGAGCTCGGGAACACGTACCGCTCGATGGAGAACTCGTCGAACGTCTACGGGATGAACCAGGCCGAACGGGCGGGCTGGGCCGACGATCTGGAGGGCATCGAGGTCGTGGGCGCCGACGGGTCGCTCGACCACGAGTACCTGTACTGGGTCGGGTGCGCGGGTTCGTTCGATGACCGCAACAAGAAGACGACCCGGGCGGTGGCCAAGCTGCTGCAGCGGGCGGGCGTGGACTTCGCCATCCTCGGCCCGAACGAGCTCTGCACCGGCGACCCCGCCCGCCGCTCGGGCAACGAGTACATCTTCCAGATGTTGGCGACTCAGAACGTCGAGACGCTGAACGGCCTCGGCGTGCAGAAGGTGATCACGCAGTGCCCGCACTGCTTCAATACGCTGCGCAACGAGTATCCGCAGCTCGGCGGCAACTACGAGGTCGTCCACCATTCACAGCTGCTGATGCAGCTGGTCGACGACGGGCGGCTGCCGGTCGCCGGTGGCGTCGAGGAACGATTCACGTACCACGACTCTTGCTATCTCGGGCGCCACAACGACGTGTACATGGCGCCGCGGCGGGTGATCGGCTCGCTGGGCGGGGTCGAGATCGTCGAGATGCCCCGCAACGGCACCCGGGGCATGTGCTGCGGCGCCGGCGGCGCGCGCATGTGGATGGAGGAGCACACCGGAAAGAAGGTCAACGTCGAGCGCACCGAGGAGGCGCTCGCCACCGGGGCATCGAAGATCGCGGTCGCCTGCCCGTTCTGCTACGTGATGATGGAGGACGGAGTAAAGGAGAAAGGCCGCGACGAGGAAGTCCGGGTGCAGGACATCGCCGAGGTGCTCCTCGAGGCGATCGAACGGGAGCCAGCCGAGCCGGTGAGCGCGAACGTCGAGCCCGGCATCTGAGTGGGCTGGGTCCTCGACAAGCTCGACGCGTGGGGCAGCGGTGCCCTCGTCTTCCTCAGCTTCACGCTCCTCGGCATCGCGGTCATTGTCGTTATCGACGTCGCGCTGCACGCTCTCGTACGCGACGAGGTCCGCACCCGGGCGTCCTACACCGCGGCATGGGCGCTCTCGGTGCTTGCGACGATCTACGCCGTCCTCGCCGCCTTCGTGATCGTCGACGAATACGGCCAGCTCCAGAACACGCAGCAGGCGGTGTCCGACAAAGCGGCCGCGCTCTCCGCGGTTTCCGAGAACAGCCGGGCGCTGCCGGAAGGCGACGGCCAGCCCGTACGGAACGCCGCGCTCGAGTACGCGACCACCGTCGTCGACGTCGGCTTTCCGTCGCTCGCCGACCGGGGCCAGTTCACATCCCGAACCGACCGTTCGCTGGAACACCTCTTCACCGAGGTGCAGGACGTCGAACCCACTTCGCGATCCGACACCGCGTTCTACGACCAGATCGTCGTCAACCTCGACCGCGTGGTGCAGACGCGGACGACGCTTTCAACGGCCGCCCGGCAGACGGTTCCCTCGGCCCTGGTCGCGGTCTTGATCGTGAACGGCCTGACAATTCTCGTGATCGCGTCGCTGCTCGACACCAAACACCGTCGCTCGCACCTCTTCATCCTGGGTGCATTGGCGCTGACGATCTCGTTGTCGCTGGCGCTGGTGGTGAGTCTCGATCAGCCGTTCGACGGCGTCATCCGCGTCAACGACGACCCCATGCAGGACTTCATCACGTACCGATCGGAGCGCTGACGCCGGTCAGTCCTCGTCGCGCTCGAAGTTGAGGTAGTAGCGGCTCGGGGTCGGGCCTCGCTGTCCCTGGTACTTCGAGCCCGTTTCGGCACTGCCGTACGGATGCCGTGCGGCCGTGCTCATCTGCAGGAACGAGATCTGCCCGATCTTCATGCCGGGGTAGATCGCGATCGGCAGGTTCGCCACGTTGGAGAGCTCGAGGGTCAGGTGGCCGTCCCAGCCCGGGTCGGCCCAACCCGCGGTGCTGTGGATCAGCAGCCCCATACGACCGAGCGAGCTCTTCCCGTCCAGACGCGCGGCGAGGTCGTCAGCGATCGCGACCCGCTCGTAGGTCGACGCAAGCACAAGCTCGCCGGGATGCAGGACGAAGCGAGACTCTTCCGGCACTTCGACCATCTCGGTGAGGTCCTCCTGCTGGACCTTAGGGTCGATGAACGGCGTGGTGTCGTTCCGGAACACGCGGAAGTAGCGGTCGACGCGAAGGTCGACCGACGACGGCTGCACCGCGTTCTCGTCGAACGGCTCGATGACGATGCGCCCGGCTTTGATCTCTTCCATGATCGTGCGGTCCGACAGAATCACCGCCGGAGCCTACCGCCGGACCCCTTTGGTACCCTCGCTGACCCCGCGGGTGTAGTTCAGAGGCAGAACATCAGCTTCCCAAGCTGAGAACGCGGGTTCGATTCCCGTCACCCGCTCTGTCAACACGACGAGCCGGGCGAGCTGTGGGGGCGTCGGCGGTACCTGGAGCTCGGGCGCTCGGCTCAGCTCGTGACAGGAGATCGGGTCCTTGAACGATCGGTCGGCGCCCGCCGGTGCACAGCCTGCCGTCGCGGTCGCGCTCGCGGCGGGCCTGTGCGGCGGGATCCAGCCGAAGATCAACGCCGTCCTCGGCACACGCGTCGACAGCTCGCTCGTCGCGTCGCTCGTCAACTTCACCGCAGCGCTCGCGGTAGTCGCCATCTTCCTGGTCCTCCGACCGGGGACCAGGGAGATGCTGCGGCACCTTCAGTCGTGGCGCGTACCGAGCTGGACCTTCATGGCCGGGCTCGGTGGCGCGTTCGTCGTCATCACCGGCGCGCTCGCGGTCGAGACC
>JBOGFL010000535.1:0-2013 GCA_050743285.1 Acidimicrobiia bacterium | reverse complement strand
GGGTCGATCACGTCCTCCCACGGTTCGAGGTCGACGGCGGCGAGGTCCAGAGCGGCCAGCCTTACGGCGAGTGAACCCGTCTCGGGCAGGTCGCGCGCCAAGCGACGCAGCGTCGCCGACCGCCCTGCGGCGTGGGGATGCACGCGCCGCACGTACCCGATGTGCTCCCCCGCGAACCCGACGACGATGTCGGCGGTGTCGAGATGTGCGTCGGAGAGTTGCCGACTGCGGTGGTTCGGTGCCGTGATGCCGATCTCGCCCAGAGCGTCACGCGTGCGCCAACTCATCGGCATGCCCTCGACGACGTGCGTGCCGGCGGTGGTGATGGTCAAGTGAGGAGCGCGGGCGGCGAGGATCGCGCCCGCCATCACCGAGCGTGCCGCGTTCCCGGTGCACACCACGACGAGTTCTGACACGCAGGTACCCTCCCCCGACCTGCCCACCACCCGCACAAGGAAGCGAGCCTTCGGCTCGCCACTACGTTAGATGCGTGGCAATGCTCGAGGGCCTGACCGCGGTGGTGACCGGCGCCGGTCGTGGGATCGGAAGAGCCGAAGCACAGCGGTTGGCGGCTTACGGAGCCCGGGTCGTCGTAAACGACGCCGGAGTCGCAACCGACGGCGCCCCGACCTCGGAGACCCCGGCGCAGGAAGCGGTCCGCGAGATTCGAGCCGCGGGCGGTGAGGCGGTCGTCTCCGACGCCGACATTTCGACCGCGGCCGGCGGCCGGTCGGTCATCGATCTCGCGCTCGATACATGGGGCGCGCTCGACATCGTTGTGAACAACGCCGGGATCGGCCGTCCCCGCATGGTGTTCAACATGGCCGAGGACGAGTGGGACGACGTGCTCGCCGTGCACTTGAAGGGCACGTTCGCGGTGAGCCAGCCGGCCTGCGCCTGGTGGCGGGCCGAGGCCAAAGCCGGGCGCCGCGCGTTCGGCCGGTTGGTGAACACCGCGACCGGGCTCCTCCTCTACGGCGGCGCCGGCCAGTCCAACTACGTCGCCGCCAAGGCAGGCGTGCTTGCCTTCTCCGACGCGCTCGCCACCGAGATGCAGCCGTACGGCGTCACCGTGAACATCGTCATGCCCAGCGCGATGACCCGGCTCGCGGCCATTGGTTGGCGGATGGCGCGCAACGTCGACGACCCGTCCCGCGGTCCGGACGCGGGCGATCCGGTCCACGTCGCCGAGCTCGTCAGCTACCTCGCATCGCCCGCGGCCGGTTGGCTCTCGGGTCAGTGCTTCCAGGTGCGGGGCGGGATCATCGAGCACGTCGCGCCGCTGCAGGTTCGGGACCAGATCCAGCGCACCGACCGCGGGTGGGTGGCCGACGACTTCCGGAACGAGTTGCCCCGCCTGTTCGGCGCGGGATCGAAGCGGGCCGACCCGCCCCCCGCCGACTGGCGCAGTCGGACGGCGCCGCCACCGGCGCGTCGCGGCGGAAATTGAACAGCTCGGTGCCGTGGCGGGGATCGTCTGTGACCACGGGGGCGACGCGCCGAAAGCCGGCCCGCTCGGCCACGGCCACCGACCGGTCGTTGCCCGGGATCACCTGCAGCGCGATCGAGCGGCGATCGAGCACCCGAAACGCCCAGTCACACAAGAGCTCGACCGCGCGCGTCGCGACACCGCGTCCCCGTGCCGCGGCGGCGAGCCAGTAGCCAACCTCGTCCGGAAGGTCGTCGCCCTCGGGCGCCATCGCGATCCGGTGCAGGCCGACCGATCCCAGGCGGGCGCCGTCGCCGGCGTCGGTGGCGATGAAACTGCGCGTGGGTCCCGGTATCCCACTGGGCCACTGTCCGCGCCAGGAACTCGCGCGCGTCCTGACGCCGGTAGGGCCACGGAACCCGCGTCCACTCGGAGATGTCCTGCTCGCGCGAGCAGGTCGCGAACACCCAGTTCTCGTCGTCGGGTCGCCACCGCCGGAGCCGGACCACCCCGTCGCTCAGTCCATCGTCGGGTATCACCAGGCGCGCGGACATCCGCCGAGTGTCACACGGTCGGCTCGGGCG
>JBOGFL010000534.1:0-1559 GCA_050743285.1 Acidimicrobiia bacterium | reverse complement strand
GCGCCGATCTTGCCCTCGAGGTCGGGGTTCGCCTCGATGAGCGACTTCGGCGTCCACGAGCCCGAGAGCATCATGGCGACGTTGCCCTGCGTGAATGCGTCACGGAGGTCGGTCTCCTTCCAGGTGGTGGCACCTGCGGAGGAGAAGCCGTGCTCGGTGGCGAGGCCCGTGTAGAACTCGATGCCCGCCTGCGACTCCTTGCTGTCGAGCTCGCTCGTCCAGGTCTTGCCGTCCTTCGTGGCGATCTCGCCGCCGGCGCCCCAGACCCAGGGGTAGACCTGGAACTCGGCGTCACCGGGAACCGGGAAGGGGAGCATGTCGGGCTTGGCCGCCTTGATGGCGTCACCCGCGGCGACGATGTCGTCCCACGTCTTCGGAGCCTCGAGTCCGAGCTCCTCGAACACGTCCGCGCGGTAGACGAGCGAGCGGACACCCGCGTACCACGGCATGCCGTACAGCTCGCCGTCGTAGGTGCCGGCGACCTCGAGGCCCTCGACGAGGTCGTCGCGCAGGCCCTTCTCGGCGTCGACGTACTCGTCGAGCGGCTCGAGCGCGCCGGCGTCGGCGAACTCCGCGGTCCAGGTGGTGCCGGTCTCGGCGATGTCGGGGGTCGTGCCACCGGCGATGGAGGTCACGAAGCGGTCGTGGGCGTCGGCCCACTGGATCTCCTCGATCTTGACCGTCGCGCCGGTCTCCTTCTCGAAGGCGTCGGACACCTTGTCGTAGAAGGCGGAGGCGTCGGGGTTGGTGCCCTTCATGATCCAGACGGTGAGCTCCTGGCCCTTGCCGTCGGTGGAGCCGGTGTCGCTGCCGCCGGCGCAACCGGCGAGGGCGAGCGTGGCCACGGCGCCGAGCGCCACAGCCGAGAGAATGCGCTTGTGCATTGCGGGGATCTCCTCTTTGAAAAGTCCTGGCAAGCATCGGGTACTCACCGGGGGTTAGGAAAAAGTATCCACGACTAACTAATTACCTGCAAGTTCCTCTCACAATCGTCATGCGGCCGTAACATCAGGTTCCCCCGGTAGGCTCCCCGGATGGCTCGCCGCACCCCTGACAAGGACCGTTCGACGGTCGCCCGCCACGCGACGCTCCCCTCTCCCGGGCCCGCCAGAGGGTTCCTGAAGATCGCCGGAATCACACTGGGTGTCGTGCTCGTCGCCGCGATCGCCGTGGCCGCCTTCGTGGTGACGGACTACTTCAACCGATTCAACGAAGGCGCTGTCACGCTGGAAGACGCCCCCGAGGTCGAGCCGCCCTCGATCAGCGCGTACCCCGGCGAGTTCAGCATGCTCATCATCGGGACCGACGAGTGCGGTGAGGTGTCGACCGGGCTCCTCGCCGCGCGATGCTCGGAAGCCGACGGCGGGATCCTCAACGACGTGAACCTGCTGGTGCACGTCTCGGCGGAACCGCGCAACGTCACGGTCGTCTCGCTCCCCCGCGACCTCATGATTCCGACGCCCGAGTGCACCAGAGAAGACGGATCGGTCGCATCGGAGACGCGCAAGACGCAGATCAACTCGATCTATCAGAACGCCGGGATGTCGTGCGTGGCGAAG
>JBOGFL010000533.1:0-1639 GCA_050743285.1 Acidimicrobiia bacterium | reverse complement strand
CGATACCGGTCCTGCCCTGGGTGATCCGCAACATGACCGCGTTCGAGCGGCCCGTGGTGCTCTCGACCGGGTTCGACATCACGCTGGCCAACACCAACTGCGACGACACCTACTACGGCGACCAGCTGGGCTGGTGGTCTCTCCCCTGCGCGGATCTGAACCGCACCAAGTTCGAGGACAGTTCGGAGTCCGCCCACAAGCTCCGCGAGCGCGGGCTCGATTACATCCGCGATCACAAGTCCCGGGTTCCGGTGGTGCTCGCGGCGCGGGCCGGTCGCATGTGGGAGATGTACCGGCCGTTCCAGAAGACGTACTTCGACGTCATCGAGGGTCGTGAGCTGTGGGCCGCTCGAACCGCGTTGTGGCAGTACTACGTGCTCATGCCGTTCGCGATCGGTGGGGTGGTCGTGCTGTGGCGCCGTCGCGTCACGCTTGTTCCACTGCTCGCCCTGCCGGTGATCGGGACCGTCGCCGGGATGCTCGCGTTCGGGAACACTCGCTATCGCATCCCCGCCGAGATCGCGATCGTCACCCTTGCCGCAGTCGCCATCGACGCGATACTTCGCCGCTGGTGGCCGGTGGCGCCGGAGCAAGCCGGCTCGGTTGCCCGTGAACCCGACGAGCCGCCACCGACCCGGGACGAGCCCGAGGTCGCGGTCGGCGTCTGACGCCGGGCGCGGCGCACCGGTATTCGAAGACCTGGCTTGTACCATCGAGCCGGTGAAGAGCTCGAAGCGCTTCTACATCGCGCTCGGAGTTGTCGTCGTCGCCGGCTTGACGTTGCGCATCGCGTACGCGGTGATCTGGAAGTGGGACCAGCGCATCTGGGGCGACGCGCTCTACTACCACGAGCAGGGACACGCGCTCGCCGAGGGATTGGGATTCATCGACCCGTACCGCTGGCGCTTCTTCGGTGAGATCGTGCCCAACGCGGAACACCCGCCGGTGTACTCGATCTTCGTCGCCGGGGCGTGGCTCGTCGGCGCCACGAGCTTTCACTCCCACATGATCGCCAACTGCATTCTCGGCGCACTCACGGTCGCCATGATCGGCCTCATCGGTCGCGAGGTGGCCGGGAACCGGGCCGGGATCATCGCCGCCGCGGTCGCCGCCGTCTACGCGAACCTCTTCGTGCACGACGCGTTGGTGACGTCGGAGAGCATCACCGGGCTTGCCATCGCGGTCATGGTCCTCATGGCCTACAAGTTCTGGAGGACCCCCAACCTTTGGACCGCGGGCTTCTTCGGTCTGGCGACCGGAATTGCCGTCCTCACCCGGGCCGAGGTGGCGCTCATCATTCCGCTCGTCGCCCTGCCGATCGTGTTGCGGGTGCGCGGGGCCGACGTTCGGCGAAAGCTCGCGCTCGGCGGCTTGGTGGTCGCGATGACCGCAGTCCCGGTCTTGCCGTGGGTTTACCGGAACATGACGACGTTCGAGCACCCGGTGACGCTGTCGACCGGCGGTGATACGACGCTTGCCAACACGAACTGTGACCAGACGTATCACGGCGACTTCCTCGGCTGGTTCTACCTCCCGTGTGGCGGAACCGATCGCTCGGCTGAGCACTCCCAGTGGGCGCTCGACCAGCGGGAGAAGGGCCTTGACTACATCCGGAGCCACAGCTCGCGCCTTCCGGTTG
>JBOGFL010000532.1:0-1674 GCA_050743285.1 Acidimicrobiia bacterium | reverse complement strand
GCTACCTCCGCTCCGAAGCGTGCGACCGGCCCGGGTGGGCGATCGCGGCCGGCGCCGCCCTCGGCCTGGCGCCGCTGTCGCGCACGATGGCGTTGGCGTTCGTGCCGGGCCCGGTCATCGCGGCGGCGGTGCAGGCACTCTCGGCTTCGACGCGGCGGGTGCGGCGGCTGGTGTACCTCGGGTCGGGAATGCTCCTCGGCTTCGCGCTCGCCTGGGTGTGGTACTCGAAGAATCTCTCCGGCGCCCGCCGCCAGCTGGAGGGCCGGTTCCAGGGTGTGCACGGGACCGGGAACCCCGGGCTGTCGCGCGGCGTGCGCGAGATCCACCAGGTCATCGAGGTGTTCCAGTTGCCGCTCGCGTTCCTCATTGGCGTCGTGGTGATCGCGGCCTTGATCTTCGTCAGTCGCCGACACCGGGAGGGTGCGCCGGGTGACGCGCTGGCAGCAAGGGTCGCGGACGAGTCCGAGAGTCCCTGGCGCCGGTTGTTGCGATTCGCGGCCCGCGACCTCGGCTTCGTCCTGATCGTGCTGATTGCAGGGGCGGCGGTTCTGGTCGGGGCACGCGAGGCGCTCGCACAATGGATTCCACTGGTGCCGTTCGTTGCGGTGGTCGTCGTGGGTGCACTCGCGTCGCTTCCGGCGGGCGCGCTGCGAACCGGCCTGGCCGTCGGCCTGGTGGTGATCTCGGTGTTCAACCTGGTGATGCTCAGTGACGTCTGGTCGGCGTTGGGCGAGCAGCGCACGATCGACGGCGGACCTGTCGGCACGCTTACCGTTACCGACGGCCGCAGTTGGATCGATAGCGCGTACGAACGCAACGGCTACCCCACGGGACGGCCCGGGCACACGCTCGAGGAGTACGACGAGTGGCCGCCGCTGTACACCGACATGACCGCATTCATGGTCGATGACGCAGCACAGCGGGGTGAGACGCCCGTGGTGCTGTCCCAGGCCGATGCACTCATTACGCCCAATGACCTGATCCTGGCCGACCGGTTGCTCTACGACGAGCCGCGTCTCGGTGTGGGCCCGTTGCGCACCGGTACCGACTACCGCGAGCAGCTGAACTCGCCCGAGTTCGGTCTTCCCAACTTTGTGCTCACCATCGAGTCGCTCTCCTCTTCTCCCAACCTCGACGACCGGGAGCGGGAGACGCCGAAGGTCAAACAGGCGCTGCAGGACGAAGGCTTCGAAGTGGCCCGGGTCTTCGAGCTTCCCGACGGCCGCGACGCCCGACTCTGGTGGCGCCCCCGCGGGGACTGATGGGGAACGCTGCGCTTGCAGCGACTGTTACATGAGCAGCGCAGCTCGGTTCACGCGAGCATGGGCGGATGCCCTTCCCCGACCGACGGGTCGCCGGCGAGCTGCTTGCCGAAGAGGTTGCGCAGCTCGAGCTCGTGTCTCCGGTCGTGCTCGGGCTGCCGCGCGGCGGCGTGCCCGTCGCGTTCGAAATCGCCCGCCGTCTTGGCGCGCTACTCGACGTTCTCGTCGTGCGGAAACTCGGTGTGCCGTTTCAGCCCGAGCTGGGCATGGGTGCGATCGGCGAGGGCGGCGTCCGCGTTCTGAACCCGGAAGTCATGCGGGTCGCACGGGTCAGTGACGACGACGTGGCCCGTGTGGAGCGCGCCGAGCGCGTCGAGCTGGAGCGTCGAGCAGCGACGTACCGGGCGGGACG
>JBOGFL010000531.1:0-1567 GCA_050743285.1 Acidimicrobiia bacterium | reverse complement strand
GCCGAGCGCGTTCCCGTCGACGAGGAGGAGCTCGGCCTCACCCGCCGGCAGTTCTTCAACCGGGGGATCCTCACCGGCATTGGCATCTCGGTGGGCGCCTTCGGCGTCGCCTCGCTCGCGTTCCTCTGGCCCCGTGAGGCGGGCGGCTTCGGTACCGACGTCAACGTCGGCGACCTCGGCAAGATCGACGCCGACATCGCCGACGTCGGCTACTCGTACAACGCGACTGCCCGCACGTACATCGTCCCGTATCCCCCCGACGACGTCGGCAACGCCGAACAGGTCTACGACCCCAAGATCGTCGCGGGTATGGAGCAGGGCTACGTGGCCCTGTACCAGAAGTGCGTCCATCTCGGTTGCCGGGTGCCGTTCTGCGAAACCTCGCAGTGGTTCGAGTGCCCGTGCCACGGGTCGAAGTACAACCAGGTCGGCGAGAAGCGCGGCGGCCCCGCGCCGCGCGGGCTCGACCGTTTCCCGATCGACGTGAGCGATTCGATCACGGTCAAGACCGGCGACCTCGTGATCGGCCCGCCGATCGGCACCGACACCACCGGCCAAGGCGCCGAGGGCGCGCCTTGCGTCTGAGCACGTTCCGTTTCTCATGACCCTGGCGATCACGATTCGCACGTCGCTCATCGCGCTGAACGTCATCGCGCTCGTCGGCGTCGGGGCCTTCCTGCTCTGGCGCTACTTCAGCCTGCGCCGCAACCCCGAGCCCCATGAGCCGCAGAACCTCGAGGAGTTCTACGGCGACGACGTGCTCGAGGGCCGCAAGCTCGAGCGGGTGCTGGCGTGGGCGCTGGTGATGACGGTCATCGTCGCGGTCTCGCTGCCGCTCTACTTCCTGCTCGAGCCCGACCGGCAGTCGAGCGCCGACGAGACCTACCTCGACGACTCGATCGAGCGGGGCGCAACCCTGTACGCCAACGAGCAGAGCCCGGACTACGACTCCGCCTTCTCGCTCCAGTGCGCCAACTGCCACGGTCTCGATCTCGAAGGCGGGTCGGCAACGTTCTCGGTCGAGCCCACCGACTCGTCCTGCACCGACGACGACGAACGGGCCGAGTGCCAGCCGGTGCAGGTCGACTGGCGGGCGCCTCCGCTGAACACCGAGATCCTCACCTACGGGTTCGACGAGGAGAGCGGCGAGGTCAACACCGAGCAGATCACCGAGATCATCGAGTACGGCCGTCCCGGCACGCCGATGCCGGCGTGGGGTGTCGCGAGCGGGAAGGGCGTCCTCAACGAGCAGGGCATCCAGGACCTGGTCAACTTCATCGTGAGCGAGCAGCTCACCCCGGAGGAAGCCACGAAGAAGTCGCAAGACGAGTTCGACGCGGTGCTGACCGACGCCCAGGACGCAGTCGACATGCGCACCGACGAGCTGAGCACCGCGCAGGAAGAGCTGGCGGGCGCGACTCCTCACCAACAGGAGCAGGCGCAGGACAACGTTGATTCGTCAATGGAGGCGCTCGCCGAAGCGCAGGAGTACCTCGACACCGTCGAGGAGGCCTCCGAGGGCGAGATCCTGTTCTGGAACAACTGCGCCCGGTGCCATACCCAGGGC
>JBOGFL010000530.1:0-19138 GCA_050743285.1 Acidimicrobiia bacterium | reverse complement strand
GGTCAGCTCTGGCGCGCCTGCGACATGGTGCGCGAACGCCGGGGCGACTCCCACCGCAATGCTTGGCTTGGTGCGGGTCTTGACGGGGCCGAGGTCAACGTGCTCACCGACGCCTGGCGCGGACCGCAGTTCAACGGCACGACGAACACGTGGCCGGCGGAGGAGCTGGCGGCCGCGACGGCTCGGCTCGAGGTCCGCGGTCTCGTCGCGGGGGATGCGATCACCGATAGCGGCCGGGCACTCCGGGAGGAGATCGAAGTGGCAACCGACCGCCAGGACGGACCGGTGGTCGAGCAGCTCGGTGCGGACGCGCCGGAGCTGTTGGAGCTGCTGACGCCGTGGGCGCGCGCGGTCGTCAGCGGTGTCGGCTGAGGGGAGCGTGGGCGGAAACCGCGTGCCGCAATGCCGTTCAAGCGACGCGACCGTTGAGGCGGTCGATCAACACTCGCAGTCGGGCCCAGCTCCGGCGGTCGAACCAGAGCGCGACGCGCTGGAGATCGAGCCCGTCGTCGTCGGCGATCTCGGCGTCGGTGGCATCGGTGCGCTCGATGTCGCCACGCAAGAGCAGGTCGGCAAACTCGTCGCTGAGGAGCGCGCATTCGTCAGCCGACGGCGCGCTGCGCATCCGCAGCAAGAGCCGGCCCTGCACGAAGCGCTGAGACTGATAGTTGGCGTAAAAGCCGATCAGCTCGTCAACCGCGGTGTCGATGTCGTCGAAGACGCGCACGAGGCCGAGGTCGGGCTTAGAGATGTAACCACTGCCCGCGAGCTCCGACTCGACGAACGAGCGCCAGTGCGTCCAGTACGTGCCCCCGGGCACGTCGAGCAGCACGATCGGGGCGGGCTCGGTCTTCCCGGTTTGGACGAGGGTGAGCAGTTCGAAGGCCTCGTCGAGCGTGCCGAATCCACCCGGGAGCAGGACGAAGCCGTGGGCCTCCTTGATGAAGGCGAGCTTGCGGGTGAAGAAGTACCGGAAGTTGACGAGCTTCGGATCGCCGCTTACGAACTGCGTGGCGCCGGCCTCGAACGGGAGGCGGATGCTCACGCCGAACGACTGCTCCGGGCCCGCGCCCTCGACCCCGGCCTCCATGATCCCCGGGCCGGCTCCGGTGATGACCATCCAGTCCTGCTCGGCGAGCCTCGCGGCCAGGCGGCGGGCGTGCTCGTAGAGCGGGTCGTGGGGCTCCACCCGGGCCGAGCCGAAGATGGCTGCCTTGCGCTCGGCCCGGTAGGGGGCGAAGGCCCGGAACGCGTACCGCATCTCCTTCAGCGCGGCGTTGGCGATCTTCAGGTCACCCCGATCGGCATGCTCCCGCGCCATGCGCACCGCCGACGCGATCAACTCGAACACCTGATCCGAGTGCGGAGTGCCGGCGGTCTCTTCGACGAGTTGGGCGACGAGGTCATCGAGGGCGGTGTCGCCGGTTCGGTAGCGGGGCAGTTTGGCCATTGTGTCGAGCGTAGCGGCGCGTCGCCCTAGTTCTGACGGACCAACTCCGCGAGTGAGGTCACGGGGCGCGCGCCGAAATGGCTGATGATCTCGGCTGCGGCCAAGGCACCCAGACGACCGCACTCGTCGAGCGGATCACCGCGCGTGAGCCCGAACAGAAACCCGGCCGCGTACAGGTCGCCGGCGCCGGTCGTATCCACAACGTCTCCGATCCGCAGCGCAGGAACGACGTGGGTCTCGTCGTGGCGGAGCACGACCGAGCCCACTTCACTGCGGGTCAGCGCCGCGACTTCGCAATTGGCGCGGGCGCGTTCGGCGGCGGCGTCGAAATCGTTCTCTTCATACAGGGCGCAGATCTCGGCCTCGTTGGCGAACAGCACGTCGACCTCCTCGCGCAACAGACAGAGAAAATCGGCCCGGTGCCGCTCCACGCAGAAGGAGTCGGACAGCGTGAAGGCGAAGCGCCGGCCGCCGGCGTGGCAGGCCGACGCCGCGCTCCGAATCGCCTCCTTGGCCCGGTCCTGGTCGTAGAGGTAGCCCTCGGAGTACGTCACCGCGGCGGACTTCACCAGCTCGCCGTCGACGTCGTCGCCTCCGAACTCCGCGGCTGCGCCCAGAAAGGTATTCATCGTTCGTTGGGCGTCGGGTGTCACGATGATCAGGCAGCGTCCCGTGGGCTGACCGTGGGTCGCGACCGGCGTGTCGAACTGAACGCCGGCGGCGCGGATGTCGTGCGTGAACACCTCGCCGAGCTGGTCGTCGCGGACGCGGCCCAGGTATCCGACCCGGCCGCCGAGCGACGCCACGCCGACGGCGGTGTTTGCCGCCGAGCCCCCCGACATCTCGGTGGAGGGCGCCATGTCGGCGTAGAGCTCTTCAGCGCGGTCGGCATCGATCAGGTTCATCGTCCCCGGAACGAGACCGTGACGCTCGAGAAAGCGGTCAGCTTCGGCACTGAGGATGTCGACGAGGGCGTTACCGACCGTGACGACGTCTATCTCGGGCGTGGTCACCCGCCCGAGCAGGCGCCCGCGGGGCGCGACGCCTCGGCGGGAAGCACCGTCACCTCCAGCGGCCGGAGCCGCCGACCCTTCGTCTGCACCCGGCCGTATAGCGTCGTGCGTTGCTCGAGTCGGCGGCCGATGGGCTCGACGATCGCCCGCAGCTCAGCTTCGTCGACCTCTTGACCGTGCGACGCACCCGCGGCGCGGGAGATGTTCTCGTCCATGAGGGTGCCGCCGAGGTCATTGGCGCCGGCCTGGAGTGCCTGGCGGGCGCCGACCGTGCCCATCTTCACCCACGACACTTGGATGTTGTCGATGACGCCCCGATAGGCGATTCGCGCCACCGCATGAATGAGAAGCGCCTCGCGGAACGTCGGACCGGCGCGGGCCCGCCGCTGGAGGAAGATCGGTGTCGCCATGTGCACGAACGGCAGGGGAACGAACTCCGTGAACCCGCCGGTCTCTTCTTGGAGGGCCCTTGTGCGTAGGATGTGGCGGGCAACGTGGACCGGGCGTTCGACATGACCGAACATGATCGTGATGTTCGAACGCAAGCCCACCGAGTGCGCGATCCAGTGCGCTTCGAGCCATTCGTCGGTCGTCACCTTGTCGGGGCAGATCACGGCTCGCACCTCGTCGTCGAGAATCTCGGCCGCGGTTCCGGGCAACGTCGACAGTCCGGCTTCCTTGGCCGCTACGAGGTAGTCGCGGAGCGGCATCTGCAGCCGGCGGGCGCCCTCGGTCACTTCGAGCGCGGTGAAGCCGTGCAGGTGGATGTCGGGCGCGGCGGTCTTCACGGCCCGGGCAACCGACAGGTAGTAGTCGCCGTCGAAGTCGGGATGGATGCCACCCTGCAGGCACACTTCGGTGGCGCCGCAGTCGACGGCTTCGACCACGCGCCGCTGAATCTCCTCGAGCTCGAGAAGGTACGGCTCTCCCCGCAGGTTCAGCGAGAGCGGGCCCTTCGAGAAGGCGCAGAACCTGCACTTGAATGTGCAGATGTTCGTGTAGTTGATGTTGCGGTTGCGGACGAACGTGACCGCGTCACCGACCGCCTCGGCCCGCAGCTCGTCGGCCACCGCCGCGACCCGCGTGACTTCCGGTCCCCGGGCCCCCAGAAGCGCGACGATCTCGTCTTCGCCGACACGCTCACCCGCGAGGACGCCGTCGAGCACCTCGCCCACGGGTCCGCCGGCGCGAGGCGAACCCCTGAGAATTTCCGGCGGTGCCGATTCGCCGCCGGCGAACCACGCGTCTTCGCGGGCGAGACCGTCGGAGTCCGAACGTCGTTGCACCGCGAAGCGCAGGTCGGGATCGAGCCACCGAACCGGGTCCGTGACGTACTCCGGATACGCGGTGAGGCGGGGTGTCAGCGTCTTCCCGGCCCCTTCGGTGGCCGCGCGGAGCCGCTCGAGATGCGGCCACGGACGTTCGGGGTTCACGTGGTCGGGCGTCACCGGCGAGACCCCGCCCCAGTCGTCGATCCCGGCGGAGATCAGGCCGGCGAGGTCGTCGCTCAGGTTCGGTGGTGCCTGGATGTGCATATCGGGGCCGAACAGCACGCGGGTGGCGGCGACCGTCCAGCGCAGTTCGTTGTCGTCGCACGGTGCGGCGCGGTGCATCGCGGTGCCTGGTTTCGGGAGGAACGGCTGAACGATCACCTCCTGTACGTGACCATGGCGCTCGTGGCTCTCCCGAATCGCCATCAACGCGTCGAGACGTTCGGCGCGGGTCTCGCCGAAGCCGACGAGGATGCCGGTCGTGTACGGCACCACCGCCTCGCCCGCGGCCTCGAGCGTCGCCAGGCGGCGGGCGGGCGTCTTGTCGGGCGCGCGGTAGTGCGGAGCGCCGGGCTCGCCGAGGCGGGCGGCGAGAGTCTCCACCATCATTCCCTGGGAGGGGCTCACCCGGCGGAGACGCTCGAGGTCGGGACCGCTGATCGCGCCGGCGTTGCAGTGGGGGAGCAGGCCGGTCTCGTCGAGGACGAGCTTGCACATCGTCGCGAGGTAGTCGACGGTCGACGCGTGTCCGTGAGCTTCGAGCCACTGGGCCGCCGCGGGGTACCGGTCTTCGGGCGCCTCGCCCAGTGTGAACAGCGCCTCGTGGCAGCCCACGGCCGCGCCGCGCCTGGCGATCTCGAGGACCTCTTCGGGCGCCAGGAACGGCGCCGCCAGACGCGCCGGCGGCTTTGCGAACGTGCAGTACCCACAGCGGTCGCGGCAGAGCATCGTGAGCGGCACGAACACCTTGGGCGAGAAGGTCACCCGGTCGCCGTGGCCGGCGTCCCGAAGTCGGCCGGCTTCTGCGACGAGCTCGTCAAGCGGTACGCGCTCGAGCGCTTCGCGACTCTCGAACATCGAGTTCAGCCTAGGCGCCGGTCGCGGCCGCGTCGGCCAACCAGATGACGCGGTACGCCCGCACGTGCGCGGCGGGCAGATCATCGCCGCGTTCTATGCGGGCAAGGGCGTCCTTCTTACCTGCGCCTTGCACCGTGAACACGGCAAGGCGGGCCAGCTCGAGCGCGGGATACGTGAACGTGAGCCGCGGGTGCGGGTGCTTGTCGTCCCCGGTGGGGATCACGAGCCGGTCGCGCTCCTGGAGGCTCGGCGAACCCGGGAACAGCGAGCAGGTATGGCCGTCGGGGCCGAGCCCGAGGTGGACGAAGTCGAGCCCGCCCAACCGACGAAGCCGCGCGTCGTAATTCGCGGCGGCTTCCTCGATCGTGGGGCCGGCCTCTCGCAGCGAGTGGATCTCGCGCGGGCGGACGTTGTCGAGGAAGGCGTGGCGGGCGGTGCCCTCGTTCGAGTCGGGATCGCCCACGGGAACCCAGCGTTCGTCACCGAACAGGACCGAGACGCCGGACCAATCCATGTCGGCCACCGACAGCAGCTCGTAGCACTCGCGGGCCGTGTCCCCGCCGGACAAGACGAAGGTGGGCGGCGTCGTCTCTCGCACGAGGTCGGCAAATGCACGCGGGACGTGATCGACCACTCGGAGCTCACCGGGCAGGCTCATGGTCTCGTCCTTCAGGAGGGTTGGTGCCAGTGGTCGTTCTCGGGAATGAGCAGCGCATCGGCCTCGAGTGGCCCCCAGCTGCCCGCAGGATACGTGCAGAGTGGCACGACATTGCTGTCGAACGCGTCGATGAGCGGTTGCACGACTCGCCAGGCGAGGTCGACCTCGTCGGCGCGGATGAACAACGTCGCGTCGCCGAGCAACGCGTCCAGGAACACGCGCTCGTACGCGTCCGGCGTCTCCTCAGCGAAGGAGGTTTCGTAACGGAAGTTCAACGTGGTGCTGCGAACTTGGAGTGTCGACCCCGGCACTTTGGCCGCGAAATGCAACTCGATGCCTTCGTCGGGCTGGATGCGGAGCAACAGCGTGTTGGGCTTCACCGTGTCGGCGGCGCTCTCGGGGAGCGGGAGGAAGGGAACCGGTCGGTAGCGCAACACGACTTCGGTCACCCGTTCGGCCAGCGCTTTGCCGGTACGGATGTAGAAGGGCACACCGGACCAGCGCCAGTTCTCGATCTCGAGCCGCGCCGCGATGTAGGTCTCGACGGTGCTCGTGGGCGCGACGCCCTCCGACTCGCGGTAGCCCGGTACGTCCTCTCCGCCGATCGTGCCGCGGGTGTACTGCCCCCGCACGACGTTCCCCTTCATCGTGGCGTGATCGAGTGGGCGGATCGAGCGCAGCACTTTCACTTTCTCGTCACGAACGCGGTCGGCGTCGAACGACGGGGGCGGCTCCATTGCGGTGACGCTCAGGACCTGGAGGAGATGGTTCTGCACGATGTCGCGGATGGCGCCCGACTGCTCGTAGAAAGTGCCCCGATGCTCGACGCCGAGGTCCTCGGCCACGGTGATCTGGACGTGGTCGACGTAGCGGCGATTCCAGATCGGTTCGAAGATCGTGTTGGTGAACCGCAGCGCCATGATGTTCTGGACGGTTTCCTTGGCCAGGTAGTGGTCGATGCGGAAGATCTGGTGCTCGTGGAAGTGCTCGTGCAGCGCGTTGTTGAGCACGTGGGCGCTGGCGAGATCCCGTCCGAAGGGCTTCTCGACCACCACTCGGCAGAACGACCCGGGAAGCTCGCGCGAAAGGCCGGCCTCCCCGAGCCCGGCCGCGACCTTCGGGAAGGCGGTCGGCACCGTGGAGAGGTAGTAGAGGCGGTTTCCCTGGGTGCCGTGCTTGCTGTCGCAGTCCTCGATGACGCGGCGGAGGGCGGCGAATGTCTCACCGTCGTCCACCGAGCCCTGGACGTAACGAAAGTGGACGCCGCGGTTCGGCATTGCCTCGGCGTCGCCTCCGGCGTCCGCGACCGACTTGCGGACCTGCTCGGCGAAGTCCTCGTCTGATCCGTCGCGGCGGGCCACGCCGACGACGACGAGGCGACCGGGCAGTTGATCGTGGGCGGCCAGCGACGAGAGAGCCGGATAGAGCTTACGGTGCGCGAGGTCGCCGGTGGCGCCGAAGACGACGAGCGCGACCCCGAGGGCCACACTGTCGGCGGACATGGCATCGGATCATAGGGCCGCCCCGACGGTCGATCTGACGGCGATCCCGACGGCCGAATGGCCGCGTCGACTGGCGGTCGCGCATGCGTCGTTGTCGGTCGGCGCCGAGGTGGTCATCAGTCACGACCCCACCGACCGCCTCGCCGATCTCGTGGTCGGCGCCGGGTTCGACCTCGTCGGAAGCCGAGGGCGGCGGGCACGGGTCCGCCGCCTGCGATCCCTCCCCGACACCGTGGGGCCGGGCATGCGGCTCGTGGCGTGCGGGCTCAACCCGAGCCTGTACGCCGCCGACACCGGTGTGGGCTACGCCCGGCCTGGGAACCGGTTCTGGCCCGCCGCGCTCGAGTCCGGACTCGTGGGGCGGGACCGGGACGCGTTCGACGCGCTCGAGAAGCACAGACTCGGCATGACCGATCTCGTGAAGCGGGCAACCCGCACTGCCGCCGAGATCACGAGGGGCGAGTACGAAGCCGGATTCGCGCGGGTGGCGCGGCTGATCGCCTGGCTCCGCCCCGGTGCCGTGTGCTTCGTCGGACTGGCCGGCTTCCGGGCCGCGGTCGCTCGGCATGCGGTGGCCGGCGTGAACATCGACGGGATCGCGGGCGTCCCGGTCTACGTGATGCCGTCGACGAGCGGGGTCAACGCCTCGGCGTCCCGCGCTGCGCTGGTGTACCATCTGCGCGCCGCTGCCGCGCTCGCCGATGCGTCGCTCAGGTGAACTCGGCGGCGCGCTTCTCCAACGTCTGGAGACCGTCGTGGTACGAGCGCGCGAACGACTCGACCCCTTCGCGCTCAAGGGTGGCGGTGACGTCGTCGTAGTCGACGCCGGCGGCTTCGAGCTCACCGAGAAGGTGAACGGCGTCCTCGAGGCCGGTGAGGATCGTGTCGGGCTTCGGATCGCCGTGGTCGTGCAGCGCGTCGATCGAGGCCTGAGCGAGCGTGTCGACGGTGTCGCGACCGACCAGCTCGTCGACGTACATCGTGTCCGAATAGGCGGGGTTCTTCGTCGACGTCGACGCCCACAGCGGACGCTGCACGCGGGCACCGCGGTCGGTCAGCGCTTCCCAGCGGGAGCCCGAGAACCGCTCGAGGAACCGCTGGTAGACGAGCTTGGCATTCGCCACCGCCAGCTTTCCGCGCCGGGGATCGCCGTCGGGTAGCCGGCGATCGGTCTCGGTGTCGACCCGGCTCACGAAGAACGAGGCAACCGAACCCAGGCGGGCGATGTCGTGGCCGGCGGCGGCGCGCCGCTCGAGGCCGGTCATGAACGCGTCAACGACCTCGTCGTAGCGGCCCAAAGAGAAGATGAGCGTGACGTTGACGTTGATGCCGGCGGCCAGGCTCGCTTCGATGGCGGGCAGCCCTTCGCGCGTTCCCGGGATCTTGATCATCACGTTGGCGCGCCCGAGCCGTTCGAAGAGCGTGCGGGCGGCGTCGATTGTGCCGGCAGTGTCGTGCGCGAGGTCGGGCGACACCTCGAGCGAGACGAAGCCATCGGCGGCGGCGAGTTGCTCGTGTACTGGTCGCAAGAGATCGGCGGCGGCCGCGATGTCGCGCTCGACGAGCTCCCAGTAGCCGTCCTCGATCGATCCGTGTTCGGCAACCTCGCGCAGCTGCTCGTCGTAGGCGTGCCCCTGGCTCATCGCTTTCTCGAGGATCGTCGGGTTCGACGTGACGCCGCGGATGCCGTCCTCTTCGATGAGGCGACGCAGCTCACCCCGCTCCAGGAGGTCGCGCGTGAGGTTGTCGTACCACGGACTCTGGCCGAAGTCGGCGAGCCGGGTGATCGCCGAGGTCACGATGAGCTCCTCGTCGCAAGGAGCGCCCGCGCCCGATCGGCGACATTCTCGGGCGTGAAGCCGAGATGCTCGAAGATCGTCTTGTACGGCGCCGAGGCCCCGAACCGGTCGATGGCGACGACGTCGTCGGCGTAGCGCTCCCAACCAAAGCTCGCGCCCGCCTCGACCGCGAGTCGTGGCACTCCCGGCGGGAGCACCGAGTCGCGATAGACGGCCGGCTGCTCCGCGAAGAGCTCCCACGAGGGCATCGACACCACGCGCGCGACGCGGCCGTCGGCGGCGAGGAGCTCCCGGGCGCCGACACAGAGCTGCACCTCGGACCCGGTCCCGATGAGGACCACCTGCAGTCTCCCGTCCTCGTCGACGAGCGTGTACGCCCCCTTGGGCACGCCATCGGGGCTGCGCTCGCCCGTGCCCTCGAGAACCGGCAGTTTCTGGCGGGTGAGGACAATTGCCGAAGGCCCGTCGTGGTCGACGTGGAAGCGAAACGCCTGGGCGGTCTCGTTTGCATCGGCGGGCCGGATCACACGCATGTTGGGCATCGCTCGCATGGCGGCCAGGTGCTCGACGGGTTGATGCGTGGGGCCGTCCTCGCCGAGCCCCACACTGTCGTGCGACCACACGAACCCGACCTTGAGATCGGAGAGCGCGGCAAGCCGGGCCGCGGGCCGTTCGTAATCGCTGAAGATGAAGAAGGTGCCACCGAACGGGAGTACGCCGCCCGACGCGGCCATGCCGTTCATCGACGAGCCCATCGCGTGCTCGCGGATCCCGTAGTGAACGAGGCGACCGGTGAAGTCCTCGGTGGAGAGGGCCGCCGCGCCCTTGATCTTCATACCGGTGTTGCCGACGAGGTCGGCCGCGCCGGTGATCATGCCGGGAACCACGTCGACGACCTCGGTGACGACGCTCGAAAGCGCGGCTCGGGTCGCGACCTCCTCACCGGCCTTCCAGCTCGGCAGCTTGGCCTCCCAGCCGTCGAGACCGGTTTGCGCCCAGCAGGCGTCCCATGCTGCGGCCCGTTCGGCGTCGGACTCGCGCCATTCCTTGGCGCGGGTCTCGTACTCCTGGCGCGCCGCCGCGCCGCGGGTGCCCGCTTCCCGGTAGAACAAAAGGACGTCGGCGGGGACGTAGAACTGCTCGGCCGGTAACCCGAGGATCGCTTTGACACGCGCGACTTCGTCGTCACCGAGCGGGTTGCCGTGTGCGAACGCGTCGTCGGTGTAGTTGGGCGACGGCCATCCGATGTGACTACGGAGCACCAGCAGGCTCGGGCGCCGCGGTTCATCCATCGCGGTCCGCAACCCGGCTTCGAGGGCGTCGAGGTCGTTGGCGACTTCGCCGAGCTCGAGAACCTGCCAGCCGTAGGCCGCGAACCGTTCGGGCACGTTGTCGGTGTACGCGAGCTCCGTCGGCCCGTCGATGCTGATGTGGTTGTCGTCGTACACGCCGACGAGATGGCCGAGCCCGAGGTGGCCGGCGAGCGACGCGGCCTCGTGGCTGACGCCCTCTTGGAAGTCGCCGTCGGAGCAGAACGTGAACACGTGGTGGTCGCAGACGGTCGACCCGTAGCGCTCACGCAGCCAGCGCTCCGCGATCGCCATACCCACGGCGTTGCCGAGGCCCTGGCCGAGCGGGCCGGTGGTGACTTCGATACCGGCGGCGGCGTGAAGCTCGGGGTGCCCGGGCGTACGCGACTCCCACTGCCGGAACTGCTTGAGATCGTCGAGCTCGAGCCCGAACCCGGTGAGGTACAGCATTGCGTAGAGGAGCATGGACGCGTGGCCGCACGAGAGCACGAAGCGGTCGCGGTTGACCCAGTCGGGGGCACCCGCGTCGTAGCGCATGACGCGTGTCCACAGCACATGCGCGAGCGGCGCCAGTGCCATCGGCGTGCCCGGATGTCCGGAGTTGGCCTTCTGGACCGCGTCCATCGCCAGGCCGCGGATGACGTTGACGCCCAGTTGCTCGAGGTCCTGCGCGGTGGCGGTGGTCGTCGTCACGGGCGGGGTCCTCTCGTGATCGCGGTGTCCGTCGCGCCGAGCCTACCGGCGGAAGTTTCGGCCCTGGGTGAACTCGGGCTTACGGGGGAAACAACGCCAGGCTGGCGGTGAAGCCGTGCACATAGTTGCGGCCACCAACCGGCCCGATCTCGCCGGCGCAGAACGCGCCCGCGAGCGGGATGGGACCGAGCAGCTCTTCGACGAGACCGGCATCGTGGTCCGGGAGGCCGAAAAGGTGGCGGCCCCGGCCGTTGCACGTGAAGAGGAGCGCCCCATCGGCAGACCGGGCCCGGGCAAGCAGCGCCCGGAGGTCCTCGTCGACGCTGCCCGCGTCCCGGACCTGGAACTGAACCGTCTGGCCGACCTCGACCACGTCGCCGACGGCGAGGGCACCCGACTCCTGGTCGCCGCCGAGGACGTTCCGGACCAGGAAGTCGCCGCGTGCGAACTCGTCCTGCTGCTCGTCGACGACAATGCCGAGATGGAGGCCCTGGCGAAGAAGGGCCCTTTCGTCTTCGCTGGCCGCCGCGGCAAGCTCCTGGAGGCGCGTGAGGGCCGGCTGGCCGCCGAGCTCGTGCACGAGGTTGCGTTCGGACCGGGTGACGACGAATGGCTGTCCGATCGGTCGGCACCCCTGGGAGACAACCGTCGACACCTCGAGCTCGCCCTCCATCAGAACTCCGACTGCGCCTTCGCTGGTCACGCGTTCGTCGAGCACGAGCCGGTTGCCCCCTGGCCCTCGGGCCGCCGACGCGAGGCCGCCGACGACCGCCAGCGAGGGAAGGTCCTCGTTGCAGCGCGCCAGGAAGGCGTCGACGGGAAAGCTGAACGGGTCGGCGAACAACACCAGGCTGCGGGCGGTGCCGCGGGCGTGCGGCCATCCGACGAGCGCGTGTCCATCCGATGTGTCTTCGACGTGGAGCTGGACTGGGGTGAGCGTCGCGTCCGGGAGCCGGGCGGCGAAGACCGAGAGCGCGGGTTCCTCCTCGACTTCCTGGGCACCGCCGATGATCGACGACGCGGTGCCACCGAGGAGGATGGCGGGATCGAGCAGCGTGCGGAGCGTCGCGGCGACGTCCTCCATTGCACCGACGAAGTGCGGCGACGCGAAGAGCACGAGCAGATCGGGGTTCTCGCCGTCGAGCTGATCGAGTACTTCGCCCGCGGTCTCGCCGACGGCGTGTGATGCGATCGGGTGTTGGGAGAGCGCGGCGGCGAAGCGGTTCACCGCCTCGACCCTACTGGCGGGCTGTCGCCTCGCGGCGCTCGGCCACGTCCGCGAGTTGCTCGAGCCCGTCGAGGAGCGCCGTCCGGTTGCCTCGGGGGAGCGCGCGGAGCGCGGCGGTCAAGCGCGTCGGGTCGAGGGTCCGATCGGCTTTGACCCGGCGCCGGCCCTCGGCCGTGGGGACAATTGACAGCCTCCGCTCGTCGTGGGGATCGCGTCGCCGGCGGAGGAACCCGCGCCGCGCGAGACCCTTCACAAGCACTGACGTCGTGCTTTTCGGTTGCGCCAGGTGTCCGGCCAGCCAGCCGAGCGTGACACCGGGCTCCCCGATCGCCCCCAACACCTCGAGCTCGTGCGCCGACAGGTCGGGCGCGTCCGGGTGGTGCATGACCGTCTCGATCCTCGTGAACGCACGCTCGAACCGCTCGGTTGCCGATCGGGACGGACGAGCGGGGGAGGGGGCACGGGTTCCACGACTGTTCGGCATGCTGAACAGTTTAGTCCTCGAACTGAATAATTCAAGCACCATACTGTTCTGATCTTGGCCGGTCCCGCCACAGGATGATCCGCAGGCCGACGAGCCCGATGAGAGTGCGCGGAATCCGGCGCCAGATCGGCGTGCGTGAGGGACGGCGCTCGCGGACCGTTACCGGACGTTCGGCGACACCGAGTCCGGCTCGCTCGCAGCGGAGGACGAGTTCGGTGTCGAACAGCTCACGCCCCGAGCGACACCGACGTACGACGGGCTCCACCGGCACTCGGCGCATCGCCTTCATGCCGTGCGTGTCCGAGACGCGAAGACCGAAGCCGATCCGGAGCAAGAGGGCGAGGACCGCGGTCACGGTCCGGCGGTACCACGGGCGCTCGTCGCGTGCGCCGGCGGCGCGTTTCGAGCCGACGACGATGACCGGCGCCGAGGGCCCGGCGCCCAGGTCGTTGACCGCGGCGTGCAGGAACTCCAAGTCGTAGTAGTCGACATCGAAAACCACGACGGACGAGCCCGTCGCGGCGAGGATCCCTGCGCGCAGAGCGGCCCCGTAGTCGGCACGGGGGAGTGACTCGAGACGCACCTCCCGGTAGTCGCGCGTCAATCGAACGGCGATATCGCGGGTCGCGTCCCGTGATCCGTTCTCGACGACGACGACCTCGAACGGGGTACCGGTCGACTCGAGACCGATCGCAACGTCACGCACGGAGCTTTCGAGAAGGAGCGCCTCGTCGTGTGCGGGCATCACTACCGAGATCTCGGGCGCGCTCACTGCGGGCAAGAGCAAGACGCACGCACGCCGGTAGGCTACCGAGCCGTGCCTGCGCCGCCCGACCCGCTGCAACTGCACGCGGCCGCGAACGGAGACCGCATCGCGGTGACGGTCGACGACTTCGGCGGCGCGACGCCGTCGATCACCACGTACGCCGAGCTCAACGCGGAGGTCAACCGCCTGGCCCGGGGCTTTCGCTCGCTTGGCGCCGCTCGGGGTGACCGACTGGTGTGGTGTGGCCCCAACTCGCTCGAGGTGCTGATCACGATTCACGCGTCGCGCAAGGCCGGGCAGACCGCGGTTCCCCTGTCGTACCGGTTCAAGGCTGACGAGATGCAGTACGTGATCGAGAACTCCGACGCGACGCTCGTGGTCGTCGATGCGGAGCAGGCGTCGCTCATTGCAACGATTCGCGACGAGCTCCCGAAGGTGCGGGAGGTCGTCGTCTACGGCGGTCCGGCACCGGCGGGATTCCGCGCGTGGGACGAGGTGCTGGCCGCCGAAACGGACGACGAACCCCCGCCGGACGCCAACGGGGCCGCCGGCGCGTCGATGATCTACACCTCGGGCACCACCGGCAAGCCAAAGGGTGCATTGCGTACAACGAGTGACGCGGCCACCGTCATGGCGCTCATCGGAGCGCTCGGGTACCGACCCGGCGAAGATGTGCACCTGACGACGGGTCCCCTCTACCACTCGGGTCCACTCGCTTTCGCGACGATCCAGCACAGCCTGGGCAGCTCGGTGGTCGTGTTGCGGAAATTCGACCCGCGCGCCTGGCTGCGGCTCGTGCGCGAGCACCGCATTACCGGGACCTTCAGCGCACCGACGCAACTGAAGCGCATCGTCAGCCTTCCCGACGCCGACCTCGCGGCCGCCGACTGCTCCTCGATGCAATGCCTCATCGCCAATGCCGCGCCGGTGCCGTTCGCGTTGAAGCAGGAAGTGATCGCGAAACTGGGCGACGGGTTCTTGTTCGAGGTGTACGGCTCAACCGAACTGGGCGTCGTCACGGTGCTGCGCCCCGAGGACCAGCTGCGGAAGCCGGGCTCGTGCGGACAGCCGTACGGCGGTATCGAGGTGCGCGTTGTCACCGAGGGCGGGGCCGAGGCAGCCACCGGGGATCCGGGCGAGCTGTTCATCCGGACCGCGCTGGCGATGGACGGGTATCACCGGAGCCCGGAACAGCTCGCCGAGATCGACGCCGGGGAGTGGAAATCGGTGGGCGACGTTGCCTACGTCGACGAAGAAGGCTTCCTATACATCTGCGACCGCAAGAAGGACATGATCATCAGCGGCGGCGTCAACATCTACCCGGCCGAGGTCGAGGCCGTCATCTTCGAGCACCACGACGTCCTCGACGTCGCCGTCTTCGGAATCCCGGACGCCGAGTGGGGTGAGAGTGTGCACGCGGTCGTGCAGCCGAAACCCGAGCGCGAGCTCGACGTCGAGGCGTTGGCCGCGTTCGTCGACGCGCGCGTCGCGGGTTACAAGCGGCCCCGGAGCTACGAGGTGCGGGCGCAGCTCCCGCGTACGGACGCAGGGAAGCTTCTCAAGCGCGTGCTGCGCGATGAGCACTGGCGCGACCGCACCTCCGCAGTCTGACCGTGCGCGAAACGCTCTCCGAGGCGGCGTCGAAGCGCGTCATCGAGGCGACGGGCATCCAGGTCCTGTCGGACCGCGTCGCGTCGACCGCTGACGACGCGGTGGTGGCCGCGTCGGAGGTCGCCGGACCGGTCGCGGTCAAGCTCAGCGGGCCCGGCATCGCCCACAAGACCGAGCGGGGACTGCTGCGGCTCCACGTGATCGGATCAGATGCGGTGCGCGCCGCCGCCGCCGACCTGCTTGCCGCCGCGCGTCCGGAGGACGGGCCCGTCGAGCTCCTCGTGGCCCCGATGGCGATCGGCAACCGCGAGTTGATGGCCGGGTTGCACCGCGACCCCCACTTTGGCGCCTGCGTCATGGTGGGGGTCGGCGGCGTCCTCGCGGAAGCGCTCGCCGACGTTGCGTTCGCGCTCGTCCCCGTGTCGCACCGGGACGCGCTCGAGATGATCGACAGGCTCTCGTCCCGAGCTCTCCTCGACGCGTGCCGCGGGGAGCCGGCGGTGGACCGTGCCGCGCTCGCCCGGATCGTCGTCGCGCTCTCCAATCTGGCGACGGCCGACCCGACGATCGCCGCAGTGGACCTGAACCCGCTGGTCGTTGTCGATGGCGTGCCTGTCGCCGTCGACGCGCTCGTCGAGCGGGACGACCCGCCTCGCGCGTCTGCGCCGCTCGCCCCCGGTCCGCGCCTTCCGGCCGCCCGTTTCCAACCGCTGTTCGATCCCCAGGGCATCGTCGTCGCGGGTGCCTCGTCCCACCCGGGCAAGTTCGGATTCGTCGCGCTGCACAACATCCTTGCCCACGGTTACCGCGGCGCGGTCTACGCGACGAACCGCGAAGGCGAGGATGTGCTCGGGGTCCCGACGTACACCTCGGTCGGTGACGTTCCTCCCAGCGTTGACCTCGCGTTCGTTTGCACCCCCGCCTCCGCCAACGAGCAGCTTCTCCGCGACGCGGCCGGGCGCGGTGTGCGCGCCGCATTCCTCACGTCGGCCGGCTACGGGGAGGCGGGCGCCGAAGGTCGTGCCGCCGAAGCGGAGCTGATCTCCCTGGCCGAAGACCTGGGTGTCGTACTGGCCGGTCCGAACGGCCAGGGGATCGTTTCGACGCCATCGTCGCTGTGCGCGCAGATCGTCGCTCCCTTCCCACCCCGGGGTCGTATCGCGATAGCCAGCCAATCCGGCAACTTCGTCTCGTCGTTCATGAACTACTCCCGCCAAACCGACATCGGTGTGAGCCGGGCGGTGTCGGCGGGCAACGCCGCTGCCGTCACTCTCGCCGACTACCTCGAGTACTTCGCCGGCGACCCGGAGACCGCCGTCGCACTCGCGTATCTCGAGGACGTCACCGCCGGACGCTCGCTGTTCGAACGGCTCCGCGTCGTCGCCGCCCGCAAGCCGCTCGTCGTGTTGCGGGGTGGCACCACCGATGCAGGCCGGCGCGCGGCCGCGTCACACACCGGCGCCCTCGCGAGCAACGATCGGATCTTCGCCGGAGCGTGCCGGCAGGCCGGCGTGACACTCCCGACCACCGTCGAGGAGGCGTTCGAAGCAGCGGCGACGTTCGCGACGCAACCGCTCCCGGCGGGACCGCGTGTCGCGGTGCTCACGACTGCCGGTGGATGGGGAGTCCTGACCGCCGATGCGATCGCCCGCTCGGAGCTCGATTTGGTCGATCTGCCCGCTGACCTGGCCGCCGCGATCGACGAGGGACTCCCGCCACGATGGAGCCGCAACAACCCGATCGACCTGGCCGGCGGCGAGACCCGTGACACCATTCCGGAGGTGCTGGAGCTGGTGACCGCCCACCGGGACGTCGACGCGGTTATCTACCTCGGACTCGGCATCCAATCGAACCAGGCCCGCGCGATGCGCGCCGGTCACTTCTACCCGGACCACGGTCTCGAGCGCATCGTTGCGTACCACGAGCGCCAGGACGCCCGCTTCGCCCGAGCGGCCGCCGACGTCTCCGAGCGGTACGGCAAGCCCGTCCTCACGGCCACCGAGCTCGCGGTTGCCGACCCCGAAAACGCGGGGCCCCGCGAGGTTCGGGCGACCGGCCGGCTCTGCTACGCCAGCGCCCACCGCGCCGTCACCGCGCTCGAGCACCTCTGGCAACGCGCTCGTCACCTGCAGGCATGAGCTCCGGTACCGCGGTCAGACGCCTCCTTGTCGGGCTGCTGGCCGCCGGCGCGGTCGTGTGCCTCGTTCTCGCGTTCCGACCGGCGGCGAGCGAGGAGTCTGTCGACGCCCCGGCCCTTGCGACACCGCTGTGGTCACCGCGCCGCGCGCCACAGGCAGTCGTCGACGGCGTCGGCGCGCTGCGCTTGCAATCCGCCCTCGACGCAGAGGTCTCCGGCTTCGACGCCTGCTTCCTCGTCGAGGCCGACGGCAACATCGTTGCGTCCGCGAATCCTGATACGCCGCTGGTGCCCGCCTCGACGGTCAAGGTCCTGACCGCAGCCGCGGCGCTCGCCCGGCTCACGCCCGACTTCACCTACACGACCTCGGTGGTTGCGCCGGCCGCGCCCACGGACGGCCCCGTGCAGAGCCTGTGGCTGGTGGGAAGCGGTGATCCGGTACTCGCCACATCTGACTTCGCGACGTACCTGGCTTCCGACGGCCGCACCGTGCGGACGCCGACGACTTCGCTCGACGCGCTGGCGGACGGGATCGTCGACGCCGGCGTCACGAGCATTCCCGGCGGCGTTCTCTTCGACGACAGCCGTTACGACGATCAGCGCTATGTGCCCGCGTGGGGCACCAGCTATCGGACCGATGAAGTCGGGCCGCTGGGCGCGCTGATGGTCAATGACGGTTGGGCCGACTACAACGGCCCACCGCGTGATCCGGCCGACGACCCCGGTTTGCATGCGGCCGAGGTGCTCACCGGTCTCCTCGAGGAGCGCGGCGTCGAGGTCAGGTCGGCGCCGACCCGGGAAGTGGCGCCCGACGAGGCGGTGACGGTCGCCAGTGTCACGTCGCCGCCGCTGCGGGACATCGTCGGCGCCATGTTGAGCTCGAGCGACGCGGTGACCGCGGAACTGCTCGGTAAAGAGCTGGCGGTCAATGCCGGACAGGAAGGGACGACGGCGAACGGAGTTGGCGCGGCGACGGCAGTTCTCCAGGGCCTCGGGATCCCGACCGAGGGCGTCGCGCTCGGTGACGTGTCCGGCCTCGACCGCCGTGACCAGGCCACGTGCTCGGCCCTGCTCGCGGCTCTGAACCTGGCGGGTACTGACGCGCGGCTGGCCGGACTCGTCGACGGCCTGTCGGTGGCGGGAGAGCACGGGATCCTCTACGACCGCCTCGTCGGAACGCCGCTCGAAGGACACCTTCGGGCCAAGACCGGGTTCCTGTCGGTGTCGACCGCGTTGACGGGCGTTGTCGAGGTGACGCGGCCAGTCGAATTCGCGTTCATCGGCAACGCCTCGTCGATCAGCGAAGGCACATCCTTCGCGATCAGGGAGGGCGTGGCCGAGGTCATCGCGATGTTTCCCGACGCCCCGCCCGCCGACGTGCTCGTCCCGGGACCGGTGGCGCCGACGCCGAAGTAGGGTGGCGTGGTGGCGCCGACCGACGACACCGTGACCAGCGCTACCTCCGGGCGTGAGGAGCGCATCGCGCCGGTCCCGCAACTCGTCTCCGAGCTGTGGGAGCTGATCGTCGCCTACTTCAAGCAGGAAACCGTTGTCCCGCTCAAACAACTCGGGCGGTACGTCGCGCTGGGCCTCGCGGGCTCGCTCCTGCTGGGGATGGGCGTCCTGTTCCTCGCGATGGCGGGTCTGCGCGCCCTCCAGACCGAGACCGGAGACGTCTTCGACGGCAACTGGTCGTGGGCGCCCTACGGGATCGTGCTGGCGGTGCTGCTCTTCGGCGCGCTCATCACTTGGAAGGCCCGCGGGCCCGAGCGTGTGAGGGGATCGACATGAGTGCGACAAGTACCGACTCGGGGACACTTCCCAAGGACCGGAAGATCAGCCGCGACGACATCGAAGCAAAGCTGAGCCAGATCCAGGGTGGCGCCGCCGCTGAGGCCGAAGCGCGCCAAACCAGCCTGCTCGCGGTCGGGGTGGTTGCGGTCGTAGTCGCGCTGCTCCTCGCGTACTTCTTCGGGCGGCGGCGCGGCAAGAAGCGCCGCACCGTGGTCGAGGTCCGGCGGATCTGACTTGTCATCGCTTGTCGACCGGCTCTTCCGCCTCGGGCTCCGACGCGGCTTACTCGGCGGGTCACGTCCGTGGCTCTACGTGGGCCTCACCGCCGGTGCGATGCGTATCGTG
>JBOGFL010000529.1:0-4471 GCA_050743285.1 Acidimicrobiia bacterium | reverse complement strand
GTCGATCGCGGCGCCGCGGGACAGGGCGCGAATGTGGTCGTCCTGGCCCCACCCGATGCCGCCATTGCCACCGTTGCCGCCGAGATCGCACCTTCGCTCGCACCCGGCGTTCTCGTCGTCCACCTCTCGGGCGCACTCGGCGCCGACGCCCTCGACCCGGTGCGCGCAACCCGGCCCGACGTCGAAGTCGGTGCGCTGCATCCGCTCCAGTCGCTGCCCAACGCAGACGTCGGCTCGGAGCGGCTCGCGGGCTCGTGGTGTGCGATCGAAGGATCGGCACGCGTCGCCGAGCTCGCCGCCGCGATGCAGCTGCGGCCGTTCCGACTCGACCCTGATCGACGCCGGATCTACCACGCCGCCGCCAGCGTCGCCGCGAACCATCTCGTGGCGCTGCTCGGCCAGCTCGAGCGTCTCGCCGCCGCCGCCGGCGTCCCCTTCGAGGCGTTCCTCGCGCTGGCGGGCGCCACCTTCGACAACGTCGTGGAGCTCGGACCGGCCGCCGCCCTCACCGGGCCGGTCGCCCGCGGGGACCGTGAAACTGTGGCCGGCCACCTCGACGCTCTTCCGGAGGCCGAGGCCGGTGCCTACCGGGCGCTGGCGCGTGAGGCGCTGCGGCTCAGCGGCCGCGACGACGAGCGTCTCGAAGCACTGCTCGACGACACCGTGGCCCGGACGTGATCACGCTCACGACGATTCCCGAGGCTCGCGCCGCGTGCGAGCAGGCGCGCGTCGCGGGCCGGTCGGTGGGGCTCGTGCCGACGATGGGCTACTTCCACGAGGGCCACCGCTCGCTCATGCGCGCCGCCCGGGCGGAGACCGGCTTCGTGGTCGTGACGTTGTTCGTCAATCCGACCCAGTTCGGCCCCACCGAGGATCTCGATTCGTACCCGCGCGATCCGGCCGGCGACACCGCGGTCGCGATCGCCGAGGGCGCCGACGTTCTCTTCGCGCCGAGCACCGAGGAGATGTACCCGGCCGCGTCGCGCACGACAGTGCACGTCGCCGGGCTCACCGAGGACCTGTGCGGTGCCGCTCGACCGACGCACTTCGACGGTGTCACCACTGTCGTGACCAAACTTCTCTCGATAGTCGGGTCCTGCCGGGCGTACTTCGGACGGAAGGACGCGCAACAGCTCGCGGTGGTCCGCCGAATGGCCGCCGACTTGAACCTTCCCGTCGAAGTTGTCGGCTGCCCGCTCGTGCGGGAGGCCGACGGTCTGGCGATCTCGAGCCGCAACGCCTACCTGACCGTCGAGGAACGCGGCGCGGCCACAGTTCTTTCCCGTGCGCTGTCAGCGGCCGCCGACGCGGTTCGGACCGGTGAACGGGACCCGGTCGCGTTGACGGGTCTGATCGAGACGATGGTCGCGGGCGAGCCGCTGGTGGGGATGGAGTACGCCGAAGTGCGTGGTGCCGACGATCTGTCGCGGCCGGCGCGCCTCGTTGGCGATCTGCTCGTCGCCGTCGCGGCGCGCGTCGGCTCGGCCCGGCTCATCGACAACATCTCGCTGCAGGTCAACGGCGCCGATGTGAACGTCGATCTCGGCGTCCGGGTCGCCGCGAGGGGAAAGTGTGAAACGTGATCAAGGACATCGACGACCGGTGTAGGCGTCGCGGCGGCGTGACCCCGTAGGCTCGAAGGCCATGCTCGACCTGCTCGTGGTGGGAAGCGGAGTCGCCGGCTTGTCGGCCGCAGTGCACGCGGCCGAAACCGGGGCAACCGTTGCGCTGGCCACGAAGGGCGACCTCGTGCACGGCGCGACGCGCTACGCGCAGGGTGGCGTTGCCGCCGCGCTGATGGCCGACGACGACTCGCCGGAGCTTCACCTCTCCGACACGCTCGCCGCGGGAGCCGGTCTGTGCGATACCGATGCGGTCCGGGTGCTCGTCACCGACGGCCCGGCCCGCGTCCGTGAGCTCATGACGTTGGGAGCCGTATTCGACCGTACCGGCGACGGGGGGGCCGCGGCCCTGGCCCTGGCCCGCGAGGGTGGGCACTCGGTGGCTCGGGTGGTCCACGCCGGTGGCGACGCCACCGGCGCCGAGATCGAGCGGGCCCTCGTGGCCGCCGTGCGCGCCACCGCCTGCGACGTGCGCGAGGGCCAAAGGACGCTCGACCTCATCGTCGAGGGCGGCGCGTGCGCGGGTGTTCGCGGGATTGACGCCGGGGGCCAGGAGACCGAGATCCGCGCCCGGCACGTTCTCCTCGCCACCGGCGGCGTGGGCCAGCTCTTCTCGGTGACCACGAACCCGCCCGAGTCGACCGGTGACGGCACCGCCATGGCGCGTCGCGCCGGCGTTGCCGTCGCCGACGTGGAGTTCATGCAGTTCCATCCCACCGCGCTCCATACCGCCACGATGCCGCGGCCGCTCCTGTCCGAGGCACTCCGCGGCGAGGGCGCGGTCCTACGCGACGAAGCCGGTGTCGCATTCATGGCCGACGAGCACCCATTGGCCGACTTGGCGCCGCGCGACATCGTCGCCCGCGCCATTGCGATGCGGCTCCGCGATCGCGGGCTCGCCCACCTGTGGTTGGATGCCACGGACATCGACGGGTTCCCGGTCCGATTTCCCACGATCTTCGCCGCCGTGCGCAGGGTCGGCCTCGATCCCGGTCACGACTGGCTGCCGGTCGCGCCCGCCGCGCACTACCTGTCCGGCGGCATTTGTACCGACCTCGACGGCGCCACGACGCTGCCGGGCCTGTGGGCGTGCGGTGAGGTCGCCTGCTCGGGCGTGCACGGGGCCAACCGGCTGGCATCGAACTCATTGCTGGACGGGCTCGTCTTCGCCCGCCGCGCCGTCGCGGCGATCTCGCGCGGCAAGCACGAGCCCGATGCCACCGGCGTCTTGCGCGGCATCGATCACGTCTCATTCGACGTCGGGACCGGTGCGGTCACGCCGCGATCACGTCGGTCGACCGGGGGGAGCGAATCGGGCACGAGTCGAGCCGATGTCCAGGAGGTGATGACGCGGGACGCCGGTGTGCTGCGCGACGAAGCGAGCCTGGCCGAGGCGGCCGACCGGCTGGCCCAGTTGATGCCGGGCGCCTCCGACCCCGAAGTGCGCAATCTCGTCGAGGTCGGCGCGGGCCTGGTCGCAGCCGCGGCGGCCCGCCACGAGTCGCGGGGGACGCACACTCGACTCGACTATCCGGACCAGGCCGCCTGGTTCCTCGGACGCTTCGTGTTCACCGCCGAGAGCTCGCCCCATTTCGTTCCTCTCCCGGCGCCCGCCGAGGCCCGGCGACGATGACGGCCACGTTCCAACCCCCGGCCGACGTCGTTCGCGAGGCCGTGACTCGGGCGCTGGCCGAAGACCTCGGACCCCTCGGTGACATCACCTCGGCGCTCCTCCCCGAGACCGCGACCGCCGACGCCGTGATCGTGGCACGGGCCCCGGGCGTCGTTGCCGGGCTTCTGTGCGTCACCGAGGTGTACGCCCAGCTCGACCGGGCGGTCGATGTGACGCCGATCACGCCCGACGGCGTCGAGATCGCGGCCGGGGCGCGGATCGCGACGATCAGTGGTCCGCTGCGCGCGGTCCTGACCGGAGAGCGCACTGCGCTGAACTTTCTGTGCCACCTGTCCGGTATCGCCACGCTCACCCGACGGTTCGCAACGGCGGCCGGCAGCAGCACGCGCGTCCTCGACACCCGCAAGACCCTCCCAGGCCTGCGGGCGCTCGAGAAGGCCGCGGTGCGCGCCGGCGGCGGCGTCAACCACCGCGGCTCGCTTTCCGATCTCGTGCTCGTCAAGGACAACCACCTTGCCGGCCTCGGCGTCGCCGAAGCGGTTTCCGCCGCGCACGCGCGCTGGCCGGGACGAGCAGTCGAGGTCGAGTGCGAGCGTCTCGAGGAGGTCAAGGACGCGGTCGCGGCAGGCGCCGAAATGGTGATGCTCGACAACATGAGCCCGGACGAGGTGCGCGAGTGCGTCGAGCTGGTGCGCGCCGCCGAGACGAGCGTCCTGGTCGAGGTGTCGGGCGGCATCACGCTCGACAACGTCGCCAGCTACGCCGCCGTCGGCGCCGATCTCATCTCGACGAGTGCAATCACCCAGTCGGCCCCTGCCCTCGATCTCGCGCTCGACATGGTCGAGGTGAAGTAGCGGTGCTGCTCGCGATCGACGTCGGGAACACCCAGACCGTGGTCGGGCTCTTCTCCGGTGCCAAGCTCGTCGACCATTGGCGCCTGATGACGGAGTCCGAGCGAACTTCCGACGAGCTTGCCGTGCTCGTGCAGCAGTTCCTGGCTTTCCATGGGCGGGCCTTGGACCGAGAAGTCGAGGGCCTCGTGATCTCGTCGGTGGTGCCGAGGGTGACCGGGGCTCTGCGCGACATGAGCACGAAGTACCTCGGCTTCGAGCCTCTCGTCCTCGAGCCGGGTATCCGCACCGGAATGCCGATTCTGTACGACAATCCAAAGGAGGTGGGGGCCGACCGGATCGCCAACGCAGTGGGGGCGTACGAC
>JBOGFL010000528.1:0-2499 GCA_050743285.1 Acidimicrobiia bacterium | reverse complement strand
GGTCGGGCGGCTCGCCGAAGCCGCCGAGACACCCGGCGTACACGATCATCGCCGGCGGCGCGTCGACGGTGAAGACCGGAACCGACGGAAGGTCCGGCCACGAAACAGGTGTGACCGCCAGCGGCGCCAGCCGGTGCAGGGTTCCGACCGCGGCGCTGCTTCCGCTGCGCTCACCCGACGGCGCGACGACCTGCACATCGTGCTCGGTCGCCGACAGCGCCGCCGCCAACGCAACAATGCCCGGTGACTCGACTCCGTCGTCATTGGTCACCAGGATTCGCATTCCTCACCGACGGTACCGCAGCGCTCTTGCGGCGCGTGAGCGGATAGGTGAACGGGCGGCGAACACTCACTCGCGGTGTGGAGGACTGGGGACTACGGCGCGGGGTGGTACTTCGCGCCGGTGATGCTGCCGTCGTCGACGACGAACTCCCAGACGGAGCCTTTCCCGTAGTGCACCGGCTTTTTGAGCTTCACGCCGTGGGAACGAACGTCGTCGAGGATCAACTCGATGACGTCGCCATGGGTGCAGAGAACCGTGACTTCCCGTCCACACTTGTCGAGCAGGTCACGCACATCCTCCGCCGGCGCGCCTTCGGCGAGCCCGTCCGACTCTTCGACTGATCGCCGGAGCTGCTCGGCCAGTGGTTCGACGGACTGAACGCACCGCACGTAAGGACTCGACACGATTCGCGTGATGGGCTCGTCCTTCAGGCGCGCCGAGAGCTTCTTCGCTTGACGACGGCCCGCCTTCGACAAGGGTCGGTCCTCGTCGGCGCCATCCCACTCGTCCCGGCGGCCGGCTCGGGCGTGGCGTACGACGAAAAGGGTCGTCACGAGACGCGAAGCTATCGGCTCGCCGGGAGGCCGGTGACGAGCGTCCGGTCGTGGTCGTACGTGAGGCTCTCCCGGGCCTCGTCACGTGTCACCCAGCGCACCTCGTCCACCTCGGCGTTGGGGACTGACGCCCCGGACTCGCCGTCCGGCGCCATCAGCCAGTAGCGAACGCGCTTGGACCTGCCCTTGGAGTCCCGGTAGGTGGTGACTCCCGCTTCGGGTCCCAGGACGCACTCGATGCCGGTTTCCTCGGCGACCTCCCGCAGGGCGGCGGTGACATGGTCCTCGCCCGGATGGAGCTTGCCCTTCGGAAGGGTCCAGTCGTCGTAGCGCGGCCGGTGGATGAGCAGCAGCTCCTCGCGCCCGTTGTGCTGCCGGCGCACGATCCCGCCCGCGGCTTCGACGTCGGCGACCACTCAGAACCAATCGCGCAGGCGCTTGGCGTTCGCATCCTTCCACGCCTTGGGAAACTCGGCCCGGGTGGCGCGGGCGTCGGCCCGTTCGATGGCTGCCAGCTGACCCGCCGCGAACAGCTCCGAGGCGGGCGCGTGCTCGGCGGTGGTACGGAGCCAGCGTTCGGCGACGACGGCGTCCTGGTGGCGGCCGAGGACCTCCTGGACGCCGGCGATGGCTTTGGCGAAGCGGCGGGCCGGCTTGCCCAGCGCGGGCTCGACCGACTCGGCGGCGTAGCGCGCGCGCTTGGCCCGGATGCGGACGTTGTGGAGCTTCTCGTCAGGGGCGGCGTCACCGAGACTCTCGACCGCGTTCTGGAGGTGCTGCCACGGACCGGCGACGAGGGGCGGCATTGCCGTGGCGGCCGGCTCTTGGGCGTCGGGGTACAGGAGGCGCGGGGCGCGGGTCGCCTCGACGAGGCGGTCGAGCAGCTCGAGGTACCGACGACTGCGGAGCGCGTCGAGAACGCGCGTCCGCGCGTCTTCGCGGCTGTCGCCGAGACGCTTGAGCAGCGCGAGCGCGTGGTCCCGATCGTCGTCGGTGAGCGTGTCGGCGTGTCGGGTGAACCGGTCAACGAGCACGTCGGCGTCGCGAAGTTCACCGAGCTCGTCAGCGATCCAACACAGCTCCGTACGCAGCGCGTTGTTCCACTCGGGTTCGAGCAGGCGGCGAAACGTGCGGAGGTCAGAGCGCAACCGGCGGGTCGCGACGCGAGCCTGGTGCACGCCCTCGGGGTCGGTGCCGATCCGGACGACCGGGTCGTGGCCGATCAGGCGGGCGGACGAGGCGACGATGGCGGCGCGAACCAGGTCGCCTGCCGCCGCCGACTCGTCGAGCCCGTCGACCGGCGCGAGGTCAGGCGGCTCGAGCGCACGATCGCCGAGCACTCTGACGACTTGGGGCGTCGTGTCGAGGGGTCCGGCGCCGGCGGCCCGTAGCCGGTCGATGACAGCGGCCCTCAGTTCGGCCGGTGCATTCGGTTCGGTCTCGACGTCGACCTCGCGGAACCGGCCGGCGACGCGGCGGCCGTCGAGCACCGAGATCTCCTCGGCGATGACGGCGCCGAGCGACTCGCCGTCGAAGCGGCGCAGCGCGACTCGCCGCCGCAGGGTGCGTAGGCGCGCAACCGGCGCCGCCTCGGCGGTGCGCAACCGCGACCGAAGGAGGTCGAGGACTGCTTCGGGCGGGAACAGTGCGTCACCGTCGGCG
>JBOGFL010000527.1:0-5507 GCA_050743285.1 Acidimicrobiia bacterium | reverse complement strand
CCCACGGATTGTGCGCGGGGCCGTGGGCCTCGGGCTCGGTGGTCGGCAGCAGCCCAAGTTCGGGGGTGTTCGTGCGTCCGAGGAACACGAGGCCCGACGCCCGCAGCCGGGCTACGAGCACCGAGTCCCGTTCGGCGGCCCAGCCCGCGTCGCGAAGCGCCCGCATCCCGTCGTGGCGGGGGTCACCGGTCGAGTCGGCGTAGAGATCCTTCAAGAGGAACGGCACACCGCGGAACGGGCCGTCGGGAAGTTCGCCGGCGGCCTCGGCCCGGGCCTTCTCGAAACGCGGATGGATCACCGCGTTCAGCTCGGGGTTGAGCTTCTCGATCCGGGTGATCGCGGCGTCGACCAGTTCGACCGGTGACGCGTCGCCGCGGGCCACCAGTGCCGCCAGGGCGGTGGCGTCGGGCTGGCCGGGGTTGCGCTCGCCCGTGCTCACGCGTGAACCGGCGGGAGCCGATCGGTCCAGGGCTGGGCAATCTCCAGCTGTGTTGCGATGCGAATGAGCAAGTCTTCGCGGTACGTCGGCGCGACGATCTGGACGCCGATCGGGACGTCATCGGCGTTCCACGCCAGTGGCACCGACATCGCCGGCTGACCGGTCACGCTGAACGGCGCGGTGAGCCCGGCCATGGCCGCCGCGAGCCCGAGGGCGCCGACGTCGTCGCCAGTGGTCGCCATCTCGCCCAGCTTCGGAGGCGGGATGATCATCGTCGGCGTGATCAGCGCGTCGATGCCGGCCGCGAGCCAGTCGCGGGCCAGGCTGCGGTTCCACTGGCGCAGTCGCTCGAGGCTGCGGATGTACTGGGCGGCGGTCACCGCATTGCCCAACTCCGCGTACATCCACGTGCCGGGCTCGATTTCGTCCTGCGCCGGTGCCCGGCCGACAAGCGTGGCGAGGTCCTCGACGTCGCTGGCGACCCACGCGGCCAGGAGCAGCCCGAAGTCTTCCATGGCCCCGGGATCGTCGACCTCGTCGAGCGCGACCGGCACTACCTCGTGCCCGAGTGATTCGAGGAGGCGAGCCGCGTCCTCGGCGGCGGCGATGCAGTCGGGGTGGGTGTCGACGCCGACGAACCGCGGCGCCCGGGTGCGCAGGCCGAAGCGCAGCCGGCCGGGGTCCGCGCCGACTTCCTCGGCGAGCGGGCGTGCCGGCGGCGGCGCGATGTATGGATCGCCCGGCATCTCACCGGCCAGTACGTCGAGGACGGCCGCGCTGTCGCGCACGGAGCGCGTCAAAACATGGCGTGCGACGAGCCCGCCCCAGGATTCGGCGCTGTCGGGCCCGAGTGACACCCGCCCCCGCGCCGGCTTGAACCCGAAGAGGCCGCAGGCGCTGCCGGGGATGCGGATCGAGCCGCCACCGTCGCCGGCGTGGCCGACCGGCACCATTCCCGACGCCACCGCAACCGCCGACCCGCCGCTCGAACCGCCGGGGCTTCGGGTCACGTCCCACGGGTTGTGCGACGCGCCGTACGAGAGCGGCTCCGTGGTCGGGAGCAGTCCCAACTCGGGTGTGTTCGTCTTCCCGACGATGACGAAGCCGGCCGCCTTGAGCTTGGCGATCAGATAGGAGTCGCCACTCGCGATCCAGCCTGCGTTCTTCAGGAACCGGGTGCCCATATGCAGAGGGTCACCGGCCGAGTAGCCGTCGAGGTCCTTGATGACGATCGGCACGCCCCGAAACGGGCCGTCGGGCAGATCGCCCGCCGCCTCGGCCCGCGCCGTCTCGAACCGCGGGTGTATTACCGCGTTGAGCTCCGGATTGAGCTTCTCCACCCTGGTGATCGCGGCTTCCACCAGTTCGGGCGATGACGCGTCGCCGCGCCGCACCAACTCGGCCTGGGCGATCGCGTCTGTGAACGCAAGGTCGCTCATGGGGGCGAACGGTACCGGTTACCAGCCTCGGAGGTCGACGGCCCAGATCTCGAGGATCTCCTCTTCTCTGACGACGTGGAGCCGCTCGTGCTTGGCGATGGTCGGGTCGATGTGCGCGGGCCACACCCGCACCCGGTCGCCGACTCGCGGCGGAGATCCGGCATTGGCCGAGAACGTGATGTGCTCGTCGGAGCAGAACCACACGGTCGCGCCGTCGATCTTCGGGTCGCCGTGGTCCATCGCCAACGCCTTGAGTCCGCAATCGGCGACGGCATGGTCGGCGGAAACCGAGATCACCGTCGCGAGCACTGAGAGGGCGCGTCGAAACGGGAGGTGGAGCTCGCCGTAGGCGCCGTCCATCAACGCGTACGAGCCGGCCTGGATCTCGGTGGCGAGCGTGTTGAGGTCGAAGGTGCCGGTCCCACCCGCCGACACGATTTCGCCCCCGACGTTCTCGTACGCACTCGCCAGGAGCGCCATCGCTTCGTCGGTCTGGCGCGCTCGGTCGGTGCGGTCGGCGATACCGACCACGTGCCCTTCGTAGCCCATCACCCCGCGCACCTCGAGGCCGCGGCCTCGCGCGAGCTCGGCCAGCCGGCCCGCGTCCTCGGGCGCGCATCCGCACCGTGGCATCCCCACGTTCACGTCGATGAGTACCTCGCGGATTCCGGCGTCGGCCGCCGCGGTGATCGTCGGCTCGGAGTCGACCGCCACCGAGACTCGGGCGTCGACGGCAGCGAGGCCCGCGAGACGTGGAGGCGAAACCACCTCGTTGGCGAGCAGGAGGTCCTCGGTGAGGCCGGCCTCGGCGAGACCGACAAGCTCGCGGGGCGTCGCGCACGTGAAGCCCGGGTGTCCGGCGGCGCGCTGACGTTCGGCGAGCGCGGTGCACTTGTGCGCTTTCACATGCGGCCGGCACCGGGCGCCGGGGAGCGCGGCCGCCATCGTCGCCAGATTTGCTTCGAACGGCTCCGCGTCGACGAGCAGTGCCGGCGTGCCCAGGTCGTTCACGTTCACGCGCACAGGTTGGCACGCCGGCTCCGGTGTCTGGTCATTCGGTCGCGCGCGGCGCGACTCAGTGCCTAGACAAGACGCGGGCGTGCCACGATGGCGGCATGCCGACCCCGGCCGAGGCGCGCCCGCCCGTCGAACGCGACTACCACACCGGCGATCTGCCGCCGCTCCCGCAACGCGAGTACCTGATTCCCGCCGATCGCTGGGTGGAAGCGCCCTCGGAGTTGCGCACGCTGGGGGCCGACTTCGGCGTCGCGCTCGTCGCGTACAAGCGGCGAATCGGGCGATTTCTGCTGTGGCGGGCGGGTCCGGCCGCGGGCGCCGACGCGCGCTACGCCGCGATTGCCGCCGACGATCTCACCGAGCGGTATACGTTTCGCCTCCAACCCGACGGGTCGGGCTCGGGCACCGGACCCGACGGCGCCAATCACGAACGATTCCGCACGTGGAAGGAAGCCCTGCGTGACGCGTAGCCGCGCTCGGCTGGCCCGGGCGGCGACGGCGGCGGTTGCCCTCGTCATCGCTGAGCGTCAGGACTCGCGCACGACGGCCTCGGCGTCGACGTCGTCGCGCAAGCCCTTGTAGCGCGGCGCCCGTAGCACGCCCACGCTCGTCCACTCGTAGAAGTCGACCGCGACCACGAGCTTCGGCTCGACGAATCGAGCGTTCTTGATGCGCGGCGCGTCGGTGAACGGAGTGTGGTCGCGGCCGAGCTCCGCCACTTTCGCCTCGAGGACGGCGCGGGCGCGCTCGTCGATTCCTGATCCGACTCGCCCCGCGTAGTTGAACGCGCCACCGGGCTCGTCGTGGTAGCCGACAAGGAGTGAACCGAGCCGGTTCTCGAGGCGCCCGTTTCCGGGAAGCCAGCCTCCGACCACGAGCTCCTGGCCCCGTTTCACTTTGACCTTGATCCACGCCGGCGAGCGTCGGCCGGGCTGGTACGTCGAGTCGAGGCGCTTGGCGACGACTCCCTCCAACCCGAGCTGCGCGGCGGCGTCGCGCACTTTGGCTCCGCCGCCGACTGTCGTCGTCGGCGTCTGCCAGTAGGCATCCGACAGTTCGAGCCGTTCGAGGAGCGCGCGCCGTTCGGTGTACGGGAGATCCATCGCCGAGTGCCCCTCGAGCCAGAGCACGTCGAAGAGCATGCACACGACCGGGACCTGCTTCATCAGGCGCCGGACCGACGATTCCGAGCCGGCGTTCATGCGCTGCTGGAGCACCTCGAATGAGGGGCGGCCGTCGTCGTCGAGCGCAACGATCTCACCGTCGAGCACAACCTCTGTGGCTCCGAGCGCCTCGCCCAGACCCCGAAGCTCGGGATAGCGCGCGGTCATGTCGTTGCCCTGCCGCGACGTCGCGCGTATCCGCCCGCCTTCCACCGAAATCAGGGCCCGCACACCGTCCCACTTCATCTCGTAGGCGTAGCGATCGTCCTCGCGCGGCAGCTCACCGGTGACGGCCGACATGGGGCGGAGGTCGTCGGGAAGGGGTGCCTGCTCCGGATCGGCGGGCGGGCTCATTCGGTGGATCATCCACTGGTTGTCGCGTGTCTGGAACAGCGCGTACTTCCCGTAGATCCGCTCGCCGTGCAATACGACGATGACCTCGTCGTCCCGCAATTTCTCGACGTCGTAGGTGCCGGCGTCCCAGACCTTCATCGTCCCCGCGCCGTACTCGCCCTTCGGGATCTCGCCGTGGAACGTGAGGTACTCGAGGGGATGATCCTCGGTGCGGACCGCGAGATGGTCGGGCTTGTTGCGCATCGGGATGCCGCGGGGGACCGCCCACGAGAGCAGCACGCCGCCGTGCTCGAGCCGGAGATCCCAGTGGAGGCTACGGGCGTGATGTTCCTGCACGACGAAGCGCCGGCCCGCTTGCTCGGATGTGACGGCCGCGGCGGCCGGTTCCGGGGTGCGGGCGAAGTCCCGCTTCTTGTCGTATTCCTCGAGCGGTTCGGCGACCACGCCCCATGCTCGCGCCCCGGGGCGGGCCGTGGTTCAGCGTCCCTTCCAGACCGGTGGCCGCTTCTCGACGAACGCAGTCGCGCCCTCGATGAGGTCTTCGCTCCCGAAGAGCTTCGTGGCGGCGTCGTAGGTGATGCGCCAGCCTTCGTCTTCGGGCGGGTCTTCCGCGTCGCGCACGACCTGTTTCGACAGCCGGACCGACAGCGGCGCATTGGCCGCGATGGTCTCGGCCAGCGCGAGCGCCTCGTTGAGCACACGCGCCGCCGGCACCACCCGGTTGACGAGACCGAGGGTGTGGGCCCGGGTCGCGTCGATCGGTTCGCCGGTCATACCGATCTCCAGGGCGACCGCGAGCGGGACCCGCTTCGGCAGGCGGATCAACCCGCCCGCCGCCGCCAGCAGCCCTCGCTTGACCTCGGGGAGCCCGAAGGTTGCGTGATCGGCGGCGACGACAAGGTCGCAGGAGAGCACGATCTCGAAACCGCCCGCCAGTGCGGGGCCGTTCACGGCGGCGATGAGCGGTTTCGGGAACTCGCGCCGCACGATACCGCCGAAGCCGCCCGGCACGCGATCGAGCTCGGCACCGCCACCCTTGGCGACGACTTTGAGGTCGGCGCCGGCGGAGAACACCGGACCACTGCCGGTAAGCAC
>JBOGFL010000526.1:0-4161 GCA_050743285.1 Acidimicrobiia bacterium | reverse complement strand
CTCCGGCGTCCAGAAGTCGATCAGGTAGCCTGGCGTCCACTCGCCGCTGACGCCGCCATCGGGTCGCGGGAAGTAGCGCCAGTAGCGCAGTCGGTCGGCGTCGCTGAAGCCGTCCTCCCAGGCGCGGTCGAAGAAGTGCAGCTCCTTCGGCCGCGCGTGGTGAGAAACACGCGGATGGCTCGCGATGAGCTCGTACCACCACGTGGTGCCGGCTTTCTGGACGCCGACGCCGACGAAGTCAGGTGCCGCTACCTCCCAACCGGCCGGGGTGCGGGGTGGGCTACGCCGCTGGTGCCGGTACCAGCGACGTCCGAGGGCCCGCAGTGGGCCGAACTTGACGAGAAATCGGCGCATCGCCGGTCCTCAGCGCGCGCCGCCGGTGCCGGCGTGTTCGATCAGCTCGGCCACGCTGTCGCGTGAGTAGAAATCCCAGTACGCGCCGTCGCTCTCGAGCAGCCGCTTCCCAAGGGTGCGGATCATCTCCGGTGGGTACACCGACGAGCGGTTGCGGTCGGTGAGCGCTGCGGCAAGGCCGTTGGCCGACTCGGCGATGACCGCCAGCGCAGTTCCTCGGGTCGCGACGACGTCCTCGTAGCGCACGACCGATCTGTCGGGGAGAGCTTCGCGGTAGCGCCGGAAGAACCAAGAGAGCAGGTGCAGCTGGCGTGCCAGCGCATCGGGTTCGCTCGCCAGCCTGAACCGGAGCTCAGGGTCAATCGACTCCGCGATACCCGCGTGGCCGTCGTGCACCGCGAATGGCACCGTCTGCCACGAACAGAGCACGGTCAGCGGACTACGGATGATCGCGAAGACGCGGTAACGCGGGGTCAGCTCGTCGAGCAGTGCAGTGAATCCTGAGTTCTGCTTGACCACGAGCACGAAGTCGGGCGGCAGCTTCTTGTCGATCTGGATCTCGCCGCGTTTGGCGAGGCGACGACGCAAGCCGCCGGTGTCGGTCTTGTTGTCGGCGATCTTGGCTCCGAGTACCTGCCCGCCAACGTTCTTCGACACCGCGACGCCTCGTTCCTGGAGACTGGTGCGCGTGCGGGCTACGAACTGCTCGATGTTGGCGACGGCGCGGTCCCGGGATCCCGTCACACCCCCGCTGGGGCTGCTCATGCCGAGCCGGCGCTTGGCCGACTTCACGCCCAGGCGCCGTAGGACCTTGCGCATCGCCGAGGGCGCTTCCGAGCCGGTGAGCTGCCACCCGAACAGCGGCTCGTCGAGCGCGACGGTGTCAGGCAGCCGGTTGAGCAGCTCGCACGTGAGCGTCGTTCCCGCCCGCGCCGGCCCCGTGAGCAGCACACTGCGTCCGTCCACGTCGGGTTACGTTACCCTTCGGCCTGCTCCCTCCTCCCTTCGGAAGGCTCGTGCCGCACGTCCTCTTCTACCGGCAGATCTTCGTGTTCACCGGTGGCCACCTGAAGGTTTGGGACTACTTCAACCACGTGCTCACCGCCCCCGGCTACACCGCGACGGTGCGATTCACCCGCCGCAGCAAGTGGGACGAGCGAAACCCCTGGTCAGCCGACCGGGCGCGCTACCAGGAACGGCGTTGGCGTGTGCACCCCGACATCCATTTTCTTGCCGGCAAGGACTGGCGGTTCATCGCGCCGCGCCACCACGCGGACTCTCCCGTGCCGATCATCAATCTGATCCAGCACGTCCGGCACGCCGATCCCGACGACCCCCGGCATCCGTACCTCCGCAACCGCGCGATCCGCATCTGCGTAAGCGAAGAGATCCGCCGGGGGCTCGCGGCGACCGGGCAGGTCAGCGGGCCGCTGATCTCGATTCCGGCGGGCATCGATCTCGCCGATCTCCCCGAGCCGTCGGCGTCGCCGGACAAGGCGCTCGATCTGCTCGTCGTCGCAAACAAGCAGCCCGACCTCGGCCGGCGCATCCACGAGCGGCTCGCGTCGGGCGGGCGACCCGCCGAGCTGATCCAACGCAAGATCCCGCGGCGCGACCTGCTGGCCGCGATCAACCGGGCGCGCGTCACCGTGTTCGTGCCCAACCCGACCGAGGGCTTCTTTCTCCCCGCCCTCGAGGGCATGGCGCTGGGCACGACGGTCGTCTGCCCCGACGTCCTCGGCAACCGTTCCTTCTGTCTTCCGGGCGAGAACTGCCTGCGCCCGGCGTACGACGCCGATTCGATCGTCGCCGCCGGCGAAGCGGCGCTCGTGCTGTCCCCCCAGACCGCTGATCGGTTGCGGCAGGCCGGACGCGAGACGGTCGCTGAGCACAGCCTCGAGCGGGAGCGCGCGTCGTTCCTGGACGTGCTGTACCGCGTCCCCGAGTTGTGGCGGGAGGTCTAGCTCCGTTGGGTCCAGTCGAATTCGGTGCCGAGCAGCGCGAACAGGCGCTCGTTGTGGGGCGCGAAGTACTCGGCGAGCCGGTGGCGGACCGGCTCCTCGGTGGCCGAATACGAACCGCGGTGGAGTTCGGTGAACGACTCCGGCCGCCACGGCTCCATGCCCAGATGCGCCACCACCCGATCGAAGCCGTCACCGGGACCGGCGGTGAGCGCGCTCGTCTCGATGACGAGCACATCCGCGAACGAGTCGTGCCACCGCTCGAGCTGCTCGGCGTAGCGGCCCCGGCCGAGGTACGCGAAGCGTAGGAGCTCGCTGGCGCGCCGGTCCCACGCCGGATCGGCGGGGGGCGGCACCACTCGCGATTCGTCGGCTGCGAAGGCCTCCTCCATCGACCGGCGCTCGTGCCCCCGAGCGACGAGGTGGTGGTACGCAGAGATGGCGCGGTCCACCGGGTCCCGCAGTATCGCCACCAGCTTCGCGTCGGGGAGGAGCCCGGCGACGCGAGGGGGCACGAGCGGATGGAACAGATACGACGGGCTCGCCTCGCCGGTCACCGCCGGTCCACCGACACCGCGCGCGACCGCGTTGCGTTGCGCGTCGAGCGGGAAGCGGGCCCGGTACCAGTCGGGGCCCCGGTCGTACTGGTAATCGAAGAAGTGGACTTCCTTGCGCTGGGCCGGGATCACCTGCGGATGCTCGGAGAGGTTGCGGTAGAGCGACGAGGTCCCGGCGCGCTGCGCGCCGAGGATGAGGAAGTCGGGTAACGGACGGCGCGCGGCAGTGAACCGGCGCTCGGCTGACGCAATCGCGCTGCCCACGCGCACGAAAGGCCGACGCAGCCGAACGCGCATCGGCCGCATGCTACCGACGCACGCGTTGCTGCCCGGTACCCTCGATTCTCTGTGGCCGCTGTCGACGTCTCGGTTGTCGTGCCGGCCTATCGAGCCAATCGCACGCTTCCAGGTTGTGTGGCGAGCATTCTCGAGCAGCGCGTCGACCGCAGCTTCGAGGTGGTCGTCGTCGTGAGCGCCGACACCGTGGCCGAGCTTCCCGCGCTCGATCCCGATCCGCGGCTGCGCGTCATCACGCACGTCCCCCGCCTCACGGCCGCTGCTGCCCGCAACCGCGGTGTCGCCGAATCAACCGGCCAGCTGCTCGCGTTCACCGACGCCGACGTGGTCGTTCCGCCCGACTGGCTGGGAGAACTGGTGGCGGCGGCCGATCACGGCCGACTGTGCGTCGCCGGCGCGGTACGCAACGGCACTCCGGACAGCGCCGCCGGCACCGCGGAGTATCTCGTGGCGTTCCTCGATCTCCACCCCGACCGGCCCGTCCGGACCGCTTGGCACGGCGCCACCTGCAACCTGCTCGTCCCCCGGAGGCTGTGGGAACGTTATGGCCCGTTCCCCGAAGACATGGCTGGCGGGGAGGACACGCTCCTCACGGTGGCGGCGCGCAACGACGGAAACTTCACTTTCGGGCCGCGCGCCGCGATCACGCACCTCCAGCGCACCGCGGTGCGCGACATCGTGAGTCACCAGTACATGTACGGCGAGTTCACCGCGCATCTCGGTCGCCGCAGCGACTACAAGCACCGGGCCCTCGTCCGGTACACGATGCTGGCCCCGGTGGCGGCCGCGGGGCGGGTCGTGTCGATCTACGCCCGCGTCATCGCCTGGGCACGCGGCATGCGGTGGCGGTCGATCCTCGCGTTCCCGGTGGTCGTGGCCGCGATGACCGGCTGGGGCACCGGCCTCTTCCGCGAAGGTTGGCGTCTCGACCGGGCCGGCCGCCGCGCCCGTGACTCTTAGAGGAGCTCGCGGATCAGGTCGCGGTACACCTG
>JBOGFL010000525.1:0-1506 GCA_050743285.1 Acidimicrobiia bacterium | reverse complement strand
GCCCAAGGGTGTCGCGGGCACGCCCGAGAAGTCGAGGCGCGCCTGCTTGCGGGTCTGGTCCATCGTCGAGAGCGGCGTACGGGTCAGGCCGGACGCGTCGCCGTCGACGTTGAAGAAGGAGATGCCCTCCTCGCCGCCGCTGCCCGCCACCCGGGCCACGACGACGAGCAGATCGGCGTTGTGGCCGTCGATGACGTAGTGCTTCGTCCCGTCGAGGGTGTACGAGTCGCCGCTGCTCTTGGCCTCCATTGTGATGCCGGAGGCGTCCCACTTGCCGTTGGGCTCGGTGAAGGCCAGCGCGGCGATCGTCTCGCCCGCGGCGATTCCGGGCAGGAGCTGCTGACGTTGCTCGGTGGTGCCCGCGTTCATGATCGCATTCGCCGCCAGCACGACGGTCGAGAAGTACGGCGCGCACAGCAGCACCCGGCCCATCTCCTCGAGCACGATGCCGAGCTCGATGAACGTGAAGCCCTGACCCCCGTACTCCTCCGGGATATGGAGGCTCTGGAGCCCGAGCTCCTGGGCCATCTGCTGCCAGATCGCGGGGTCGTAGCCCTCGGTCGTCTCCATGAGCCGCCGCACCTCGGCCGACGGCGACTTGTCCTCCATGAAGCGGCGTACGTGCTCGCGTAGCTGCTCCTGCTCCTCCGAGAACGCGAAGTTCACTGGGTCTGTTTCTCCTTTTCGACCTTGGGCTCACGCGGGAGACCGAGGACTCGTTCACCGATGATGTTGCGCTGGATCTCACTCGATCCGGCGTAGATCGTCTCCGACCGGCAGACCATGAAGATCCGGTGCGGTTCGTCGAGTGCGTAGGGCTTGCCGGTGGCGTCGGGCGTGTTGGCCACGAGCATCGACTCGGGGCCGAGGACGTCCGTTTCGAGCTCGCCCAGCGAGCGGTGCCAGTTGCTCCAGTAGAGCTTGCCGATGCTGGCGCCGGGACCGACCACGCCCGTCTGCACGAGTTCGGACAGCATGCGCAGGCCGTTGTATTTCATGATCTGCACGCCGATGAAGGAGTCGGCGAGCCGCTGGCGGATCACGGGCTCGGCGGCGGCGCCGTTCTTGTGCGCGCGGGCGACGAGCTCGTCGAGCTCGCGGCGGAAGCCGAGTTGCTGCGACAGGAACGCGGTGCCGCGCTCGAAGCCGAGCGTGGCCATTGCGACCTTCCAGCCGTCGTTCACCTCGCCCACCACGTTCTCGCCGGCGGTGCGGGCCCCGTCGAAGAACACCTCGTTGAACTCGGCGGTGCCGGTCATCTGCCGGAGGGGGCGAATTTGCACGCCGTCCTGGTCCATCGGCACGAGGACGTACGAAAGACCCTTGTGCGACGGCGCGTCGGGATCGGTGCGGACGACGGCGAAGCACCACTGGGCCCGGTGCGCAAGCGTCGTCCAGACCTTCTGGCCGTCGATCACCCACTCGTCGCCGTCGAGGACGGCGCGGGTCTGGACGTTGGAGAGGTCGGAGCCGGCGTCGGGCTCGGAGTAGCCCTGGCACCACAGC
>JBOGFL010000524.1:0-1968 GCA_050743285.1 Acidimicrobiia bacterium | reverse complement strand
TCTCCTGGGTGTGCGGCCATGTGCCCTCGGGGTGCGGGTAGTCCGACGCCCACAGCAGGGGCTCGACACCGGTGAACTCACGGTTCACGACGCCGGCGCCGTCGTTCCCGAACGTCACGTGGCCCTGACGCCGCACGTAGAAGCTCGGCGGCTCCGGCAGCTTCGGCTTGACCCAGGGCGCGTGCTCCTCGGCGGCTTCGTCCATCCGCTCCAACAGCCACGCCAGCCACCCGGCGCCACACTCGACCATGATCACGTGCAACTCGGGGAACCGCTCGAGCACACCCGAGGCCGCGAAGTACGCCAGCGTGCGGGGGGCGCCCAGCCCGACCCCGACGTAGTTGATGATCGCACCCCCGGCACCGCGCTCGGTGACAGGGTTCGAGCCCGTCCCGACGTGGAACGACACCGGGAGACCCTGGGCCTGGGCGGCGGCCCAGAGCGGGTCGTAGACCTCGAGGTTGTACGGGGCCCCGGGCGGCGGGGCGATCGGAAGCATGATCGTGCGGAGTCCGAGGGCGGCGACACGCTCGACCTCCTGCACCGCCACGTCGATCTCGGCGATCGGGATCATCGCCGCCCCTGCGAACCGATCGGATCGCGATCCGAAGGTCTCGGCAAGCCAGTCGTTGTACAACCGGGCGCTGTGGTACTGCAGCTCGGGGTCCGGCGTCATCCAGGCGAACAGGGCGATCGTCGGATAGAGCACCTCGCCCCAAACGCCATCGTCGTCGAGATCCTGAATGCGCGCGTCCGGATCCCAGCCGCCGGCGCGGAAGTGACCGTCCCCGTGCCGCTCCTTGTCGACCTTCTCGGCGCGCGTCTCGCCACCGCCTCCCATGCGCCGGGGCGGCGCACCCTCGACGATCAGGCGGGGCGCGCCGTCGACGTTCTCGATGCGGGGCGCGCGGTCCCGAAGATTGCTCGGGAAGCGCGTGACCCATAGGTCCAGTGGCTCCACGACGTGCGAGTCAGCCGAGTTCACGTAGGGGGTCATCGGGTACTCCCGGATCGGGGCCGCCGGTCGCGGCCGTTGGAGGTGAGGGTCTGGAGTGCGAAGCCGGTCGCCAGCGCGACGGCGTGGCCGTGCGCGAGGGTTCCCAGCCCGAGCAACCGGTCGGTCATGAGCCCGGTGCAGAGATTGTGGATGGCGATCGCGTCGGCGACGGGATCCGCGTCCGGGAACCGGCCCGCGTCGCGACCGGCGGTGATCGCGTCCTCGAGCAGCTGACGCTGGCCGCGCAGAGTCGCCTCGATCTCCTCCGGAAACTCGCGGGCGATCACCGGCCGCTCGACGAGGAACACCACCGTGCGACGGGCGACGCGCGCGTCGTAGGCGAGGGCGAGCGTGCTCGCCACCCATGCCCGCACCCGGGCCTCCGGATCAGTGTCGCCTTCGACCTTGGCCCGCAACCGGTCGTGGGCCCGCTCGGCCTCGCGGTCGAAGAGCGCAACGAACAACTCGGCCTTGCTCCGGAAGTGCCGGTAGAAGGCCCGGGTCGAGAGACCCGCCTCGGCGAGCACGGCGTCGACCCGCAGACCTTCGTAGCCGCGTCGGGCAAGCACGGCTTCGGCGGCGCCCAGCAGCTGGTCGACCTCGGCGGCCGACCGCTCCCGGGCCGCCCGCACCGGCCGCTCGGCCGCCCGAGCCGAAATCGTCGTTTCCGTCATTGAAAATTAGGTTTTCACAACTTTCGGGCCGGGTCAAGTCGCCCGGGTCGGGTGCGGATCGCCTCGACCAGCGCGTCCGCGCCGAGGAGCAGCACGGCGAGGAGCGTCACCACGTGCACCCGGTCGAACTGCGTGGGCCACTCGGCGGTGGTCAAGAAGTGGTACTGGATCTGCTGGACGATGACGTAACCCGCGGCGGCGCCAAACGCGGCGACGCAGCCCGCGGTGAGCAGTGGGCGCGCCTGGCGGTTGAACAGCGTGAGGGCAGTGGCACCGCCGACGAGAACACCCACCACC
>JBOGFL010000523.1:0-5419 GCA_050743285.1 Acidimicrobiia bacterium | reverse complement strand
GTTGTAGGCGGCCCCGGCCCACGAACCGTTCAGGCAGTCCGCGTACAAGTTGACGTCGATGTCGTCGGCGTCAACACCCTGCTGATTGGCGATCGCGTGCGCGTACTGCTCGCCGATGAGCGTCGCGACCCCGAAGTCGCCGGTGTCCTCGTAGACCCGCTCGAGGAGATCGGTGTCGTAGGCGACGGAGTTCTCCTCCTCGCAGTAGGAGATCTTGTCGTCGAGCTCCTCGGGGTCCGCGTCCTCGTCGCCGCAAGCGGCGTCCTCGAGGTCGTCGGAGTCGACCTCGTCGGGGTCGTCGATCTCGTACGCGATGACGTCCTCGATGGGGTCGTAGGCCCCGTAGGCCGCCGGCCAGTAACCGTCGAGCAGCTCGTCGGTGAACCGGATCGCCTTGTTGAGGCCGACGTCCCCGTCGTCGGTGGGGTCCTCGAACTGGATGTCGATGTAGTTGAAGAGGCCGTCGGGGCCGGGGCCGATCACCCGGCCCCGCCCGTCGATGTACTCGGTGCAGCGCTGCGGGCCCTGCTCGTAGCCCTCCTGGAACGCGTTGATGCGGTCGAACGCGGTGCCGTGGGCGCCCTGCTGCTCCGGGTCGGCGCCGGGCGGGTCGCGGAACTGCAGGTAACCGGCGATGCCGATGTCGAGGTCGCCGGGCTCGAGCACGAGCAGGTTGCTGTCACCGTCGTCGACGTACTTCGTCCACGCGCCGGCGAAGCAGTCGGCCTGGAGCTCGACGCCGATGCTCTCGGCCGTGTTCAAGAAGTCATCGACGCTGATCACGTGCCCCTGCACCCGGTGGCCAGTCTCGTGGGCGATCACCAACGCGGGCGAGAAGTTGCCGTAATCCTCGAACAGCTGCGGGAACAGGCCCTCGTCGTCGTACACGATCGTGTCGCACGGCGGGAGGTAGGCCGCGTTGTCCTGCGTGACCGAGTAGTCGATGAAGTACGGGCCGCAGTCGAACGACTCGGTGTCCTCGTTGAAGGGAATGATGCGCCGGCTCGGCAGCGTCGTCCACTCGTCGTCCCGGTAGTTCTGTGAGAACTCCTCACTCCAGTACTCGTGAACGTCCTGGAACGTCGTGTCGATCGTCGCCCGGTAGTCGAGCGGCTCGGCCTCCTCGTCGTCCGGCGCAGCCGCCCCCGACTCTTCGGTCTCGGGCTCATCGGTCTGGGTCTGCTCGTCGCTGCCCTGCGACTCGTCGCTCGAGTCGGAGCCGCCGGAGTCGGAACACGCCGCCCCGACGAGTGCGATGACGAGTCCCAGCGCGAGCCACCACGTGCGTCGCATCGAGCCAACCTCCCGAAGCCGTCCGGAGAGCTTAGTTCGTCTCATCCGCATCGGGGAGTTGCATCGGGACGGGCTGTGGTAGACGACGCCGGTGGACGCGACGGCCTTCTTCGGGATCGAGGCGACCGGCGACGATCGGCGCTGGCGTCTGCCCGTCGTGCCGGAACTGTGCTCGACGCGCGGCGCGCTGTTCGGCGGCGTCGGCCTAGGCGCCGCCATTGACCGGCTCGAGCACGTCACCGGCCGTTCGCTGGTGTGGGCAACCGCCCAGTTCCTGTCGTTCGCCAAGCCACCGACAGTGGTCGAGCTCGGGCTCGACGAGATCGTGCGCGGCCACCACGTCACCCAGGCGCGGGTTGTCGCCCGGGTCGACGGGGACGAGATCTTCACGGTTGTCGCGGCTCTCGGCCGCCGTCCCGGGACGTGGCATGGCTCGTGGGCAATCCGCCCCGAGGTCCGGGAGCCGTGGGAGTCGCCGCCGCGCGCCCTCGAGTCCCACCACCGGGGCACGCTCGCCGAGCGGCTCGACGTGCGCCTCGCCGACGCGCGTCCCGCCGAGGAGCTCCCCGGGCCGCCCGGGCGTGGCAACAGCGCCTTGTGGGTGCATCTGCCCGACCTCGCGCTCTCCGCGGCGGCACTGGCGATCGTGGGCGACTACGTGCCGTTCGGGATCGGCCAGGCGCTGGGCGAGCGCGTCGGCGGCAACAGCCTCGACAACACGCTGCGGGTCGCGGGCCGGCGGGCGAGCGAGTGGATTCTCGCCGACGTCCGGGTCCACGCGGTCGAAGACGGATTCGGCCACGGGCTCGTGCATCTCTGGGCCGAGGACGGCACACTGCTCGGCACCGCAAGCCAGTCGACAATCGTTCGGCCCTGGGAGCGCTAAAACGCGATACGGAGGTCAGATGGTTCCGCAGCGATACGGCATCACGATTCCGCTGATTGGCGTCCCACTCGCCGAGCACCGCGAGTGGTTCCGCGAACTCGCCGACCTCGGGTACACCGACGTGTGGTCGGCCGAGGTTGCCGACGCCGACGCGTTCACGCCGCTGAGCCTGGCGGCCGCGTGGGAACCCCGTTTGCGGCTCGGGACCGCGATCGTGCCCGTTTACACGCGTGGCGCCGCCACTCTCGCCCAGTGCGCGGCCGCGCTGGCGCAAGCGGCGCCCGGTCGCTTCGCGTTCGGGATCGGGTCGTCCTCGAACGTCATCGTCGAGCGATGGAACGGCATCCCGTTCGACAAGCCGTACCAGCGCGTGCGCGACACCATCCGGTTCCTGCGGGCCGCATTCTCCGGGGAGAAGGTCACCGAGGAGTACGAAACGTTCTCGGTGCGGGGCTTTCGCCTCGGGGCGCGCCTGAAGGATCCGCCGCCGATCCTGGTTGCCGCTCTGCGCCCCGGCATGTTGGGCCTCGCCGGCCGCGAGGCTGACGGGGCAATCCTCAACTGGCTGGCGCCCGCCGACGTACCGAAGGTGACCGCCCACGTCGGGCCGGACAAGGAGATCGCGGCCCGCATATTCGTGTGCCCGACCGAGGATCGCGATGCGGTCGATCTCTTCGGCCGGCGCGCGATCGCCGAGTACATGAATGTCCCGGTCTACCGCGCCTTCCAGGAGTGGCTCGGTCGCTCTCCCCTGCTGCAAGAGATGTGGGACGCGTGGGATGCCGGTGATCGGAAACGCTCGGTCGAGGCGATTCCGGCCCAGGCGCTCGACGAACTCCTCGTCTGGGGTTCACCCGAGCAGTGCAAGGCGCGCATCGACGAGTACATCGCGAACGGGGTGACCACCCCGTTTCCGATCGTGTTCCCGGTGGCACCCGACATGCGCGAGGTGGTGCGGGCGCTGGCGCCGGCTATCTGACGTCAGGCGTCGCACTCTGCGCTGGTGGAGAGGAGGATGTCGGCGCGCCGCTTCCCGAGGATGCGCTCGATCTCCGCGTTCGGGTCGAGAACGTCGCGGTCGGCGAGCTTGTCGAGGTCCTCGACCTCGTCGGCGGTGAGCCCGAGCTTGTCGACGAGGCATGCACAAGAGCCGCGGTCGAGCGTCGGATCGGATTTCACGCACGCGCTGATCGCCTGCTTGCGCGGGCTCGGCGGGTCGTTCCCGTCACCACAGCCGACCAACGCGAGCACACTGACGACGATGGTTCCCACAACAATTGGTCCGCGACTCGTACGCCCCATCGTTTCCGTCCTTCGGGAGCCGCAGCGTACCAACCGTGGTCCGGCGATCTCGATCGGACGGTCTAGAAGGAAACCTCGTCCTGCCAACGCTCCAGAAGGCTCGCGTCACCGAAGCACGCAACCGCGGTAACCGGCAGCCGCGACTCGAGCATGAGCAACAGGTCGGAGGCGGTCCCCCGCGCGGCAACGTCACCCTTGGCGTGCGCACGCGTCACCTGCAGCCTCTCGGCGTCCCGGCGCAGCAGCCACTCGCCTTCCCGGTCGGTGCAGTGGAGGTGAATGGTCTCGCCGGCGCCGACGGCGGCACCGCCGGCGGGATGAAAGGCCATCAGGCTGAGAAACTCGTCTATCCCGTCGACCGCGAGCTCGCCGTCGATGGGTCTCCGCTCGCCGGCCGCCGATTCGGCGTCGTACCGGTGTACCGCCATCTCGTGCGCCATGCGCCGGGCCCAGAAGGCGGCGTGGTGGTCGTCGGCCCAGCCCCACGCCGGCGCGTCGGGTCCGGCCGCCTCGAGGACCGCAACGCAGTCGTCGGCGGCGGCGCGGAACCACGGAAGCGCCTCCGGGCCCTTGGGTGCCCGTTCGAGGTCGGCGGGCTGCACCATCGTGCCGCCCGCCTTCACGTTGGCGGCCGCCCACTGCAGCGGACGGCTGGCGTGGCGGACGAGCTGCTCGACGTTCCAATCGGCACAGGTTGGCACCGCCGCGTCGAGCCCCGCGTTGCCGGCCGCCTCGGCAAGTCGGACTGAGTTCGTCCGCACGTATTCGAGGTAGCGGTCAAAGCTCAACATGGCCCCGAAGGGTATGCGCGCCGCCGGCGCTCCTCTTCGGGTGGGGGTGGAGGCGGCGCGTGGGCGTCCGACGCCGACGGCTCGAGCAGTTCGGGCCCGTTGTTCTGCGGACTGTTCACGAGCGGCGAGACGGGCCACATTTCGAGCGTCGCGCCGGCCGCGGGGACGAGCAGCTTCGCGAGTGCCTCGCGGTCGTCGTTGCCCGGATCGAGCCAGCGTTCCCAGGCCGACTCGGGCAGGATCACGGGCATGCGGTTGTGAATCGGCGCCAGCAGCTCGTTGGCGGTGGTCGTGATGATCGTGCACGAGCGCAACCAGTCGTCGTCTTCGTTCTCGCGCCACACCTCCCAGAGGCCGGCGAGGGCGAGCGGCTCGCCGTCGCGGGCACGGATGAAGACCGGCTGCCTACGCTTTTTTCCTCGCTCGTGATGCCACTCGTAGAAGCCGTCGGCGGGAATCAGGCAGCGCCGCTTCTCGAACGCGCGCCGGTAGGGGGGCTTGGTGGCTACCGACTCGGCCCGGGCGTTGATCTGGCGGTCCCCGACCTTGGGGTCTTTCGTCCAAGACGGCACCAGCCCCCACTGCGCCGTCGAGAGCTGGGTTTCGCCGGTCGACCGCCGGCGCACGACGTAGATCTGCGCCCGGGGCGTGACGTTGTAGTCGGCCGCCTTCGCACCGTCGGCGAGTGAGATCTCGTCGGCATGGAACCGCTGGGCGAGGAGGTCGGGCGACGACACCGAGACGAAGCGTCCGCACATGCTCAGGTCTTCGCCTTCTTGCGGTTCTCTCTTCGCCAGACGACCCGAAGACCGGACCACGTGTCGTCGATGGCGCAGACCTTGTTGTCGACAAGGCCTTTTGGCAAGACCACCTCACGGACGACATCCTCGGTCATGTCGGTCTCGATACCCGACGCCCGCTTCGGCCATGCGACCCACAGCCCGCCCGCCGGGTCGATCGCCTTGGCCAACGCGCCCAGGCGCCGCTCGAGCTCGGCCCGCCGGCGGGTGAAGAACACGATCACGTCGAGCGAGCCGCGCACCTGTTTCTGGATCTCCACTCCGGTCGGGAGCCGTCCCAGAGTGCGGTCGAAGCCTGCGGGCATGTTCACGAACGCGACTCGCGCGCCGTCGCCGATTCCCAGCTT
>JBOGFL010000522.1:0-1868 GCA_050743285.1 Acidimicrobiia bacterium | reverse complement strand
GGCCTACCTGGTGCTGGTCGCGGGCCTGCTGTTGCTTTCCGTGATCGACATCGAGCGGTTCCTGCTGCCCGACGCGATCGTGTATCCGCTGACGCTTGCGACGGCGCTCTTGCTCACGCTGGCCGCGCTCGGAGACGGCGACGGTGACGCGCTCGTACGCGCTTTGGTCGCGGCGGTTGGCGCCGCGACCGTGTTCGCCTTGTTGCACCTCGCGTTCCCCGACGGGCTGGCCGCCGGCGACGTCAAGCTGGCGGCGGTGCTCGGCTTCGGGACCGGGTGGCTCGGTTGGGGTGAGGCGCTGCTTGGCTTCGTCTTTGCCTTCGCCGCCGGCGCCGCGATCGCAGGAGTGCTCGTGCTCACGAGGCGCCGAACGCGGCGGGATCCGGTGCCGTTCGGCCCCTTCCTGGCCGCCGGCGCGCTCGTCGCCATCCTGATCGGCGACGAAGTCCTGAATTGGTACACGGGGAGCTGAGACCCGCACCGGTAATCTGGAGGCGACCCCGGAGGTGCGCGTGTTGCGCTTCCTGACCGCCGGGGAGTCGCACGGGCCGGCACTGACGGTCGTCGTGGAAGGACTCCCCGCCGGGCTGCCCATCACCATCGAGGAGATCGCGGCCGAGCTGGCCCGGCGCCGGCTCGGCTTCGGTCGCGGCCCTCGCATGCGGCTCGAGCGCGACGACGTGGAGATCCTCGGCGGGGTGCGCCACGGCCGGACGCTGGGGTCGCCGGTCTCGATCGTCATCCACAACACCGAGTGGCCGAAGTGGCAGGAGGAGATGGCCACCGAGCCGGGCCTCACCAAGCGCCCGCTGCGCGAACCGCGGCCCGGCCACGCCGACCTGGTCGGCATGCAGAAGTACGGCTTCGACGACGCCCGCAACGTCCTCGAGCGGGCCAGCGCCCGCGAAACCGCAGCGCGGGTCGCGGCCGGGGCGCTGGCGAAGGCGTTGCTCGCGCAGATCGACGCCCGGATCATCAGCCACGTCGTCGCCCTTGGTCCGGTGACGACCGGGAGCGATCAACGTCCGACGCCCGGCGACCTCGAACGGGTCGACGACTCGGCGGTGCGCTGCTTCGACCCCGATTCAGAAGCGGCGATGATCACCGCGGTCGAAGATGCGGCCCGGGACGGCGATTCGCTCGGCGGTGTGATCGAGGTGCTGGGCTACGGCGTCCCGCCCGGCCTGGGCTCGCACGTGCACTGGGACCGCAAGATCGACGGGCTGCTCGCGCAGGCGCTCATGAGCATCCAGGCGATGAAGGGCGTCGAGATCGGCGACGGCTTCACGGTGGCGGCGCGGCGGGGGAGCGAAGCCCACGACGAGATCCTCTGGGACGAGCGGGCCGGTGCGTACGAGCGCGGTTCCACGCGGGCAGGGGGCACCGAGGGCGGCATGACCACCGGCGCGCTTCTCGTCGTACGCGGCGCGATGAAGCCGCTGTCGACACTGAACCGGCCCGTCCTCCGGACCGTCGACGTCGAGACCAAGACCGAGACGGTCGCGTTCAAGGAGCGCACCGACGTCACTGCAGTGCCGGCCGCCGGCGTCGTCGCCGAAACGATGGTCGCGCTCGTGCTCGCGACCGAGACGCTCCGCAAGTTCGGAGGCGATTCACTCGCCGAGCTCGTTCGCAACCGCGACTCCTACGTCGCCTCGCTCACGTGACCGCCCGGCATGTCTTCCTCGTCGGGCTTATGGGCGCGGGAAAAACGACGGTAGGGGCGGTCGTGGCCGAGCACCTGGGCCGGCCCTTCATCGACACCGACGACGTCGTGGAAGCGACCACGGGCCGCTCGGTGACCGAGATGTTCGCCGCCGGTTGCGAGCCCGAGTTCCGTGAGCTGGAACGGCAGGCGGTCGCGGATG
>JBOGFL010000521.1:0-2203 GCA_050743285.1 Acidimicrobiia bacterium | reverse complement strand
GCGCCACGAGCCGGTCGGGGCCGATGCTCCAGCCGACCCCGGCGGCCGACCCACCACCGCGCTCGAACGTCAACGTGGTGAGGGCGGCGCGCCACCCCTCGCCCACTTCGCCGACGCGGTCGTCGTCGGACACCACCGCGTCGCTGAAGAACACTTCATTGAAGTGCGCGTCGCCGTTCATCTGCCGCAACGGGCGCACCTCGACCCCGGGCGCTTCCATGTCGATGACGAAGGCGGTGATCCCGGCGTGTTTCGGAGCCGCGGGATCGGTGCGGGCGAGGAGCCATCCCCGGCGCGAGTAGTGGGCCCGGCTGCTCCACACCTTGGAGCCGGTGACCCGCCACCCGTCGACGTCGCGAACCGCTCGGGTCGCGAGGTTGGCGAGATCCGACCCCGCTCCGGGCTCGGAGAAGAGCTGGCACCAGATCTCGGCGCCGGTGGCGATGGCGGGCAGCAAGCGGGCGCACTGAGCCGGCGTTCCGTGCTCGAGCAGCGTGGGTCCCACCAGCGCGAGGCCGACGACGTACGGGTACAGGTCAGGCGCCTCGAAGCGCGCGAGTACGCGTGCGATCAGCGCGGCCTCTTCGGCGTCGGCGTCTCGACCGCCGTACTCCACCGGCCAGGTAGGAACGGCCCAGCCGCCGTCGGCCAGGGCCTCGAGGTACGCCCGGCCGGCCTCCAGGTCGTCATTGCCGGCGCCGAGAACGGTGGCCGGCGCATTCGGGTCGCGAGCACGCAGGCGTCCGGCGAACTCCTCGTGAAGCGAGGCAGCCGTGAGGCCCACGTCGCGACGTTAGGCCGTTCTAGTGACGCGGGAGCTCCGACCAGGGGGTCTCGCGGTAGGCGTCGGGCTCCTTGGGGAGCCCGAGCACGCGCTCGCCGATGATGTTGCGCCCGATCTCGGAGGTTCCGCCCCCGATGGTTCCGCCCCGGCTGTTGAGAAACGTCTGGACATCGAACTTGTCGTCGTCACCGACAGTCTGTTCGGCGACGATGGTCGGACGCGTCATCTCGTAGCCGGAGATCAGCATTGCCTCCGGGCCGAGGAGGTCTGTGCAGAAGTTCGTCACCCGTTGCTGGTGCTCGCTCACGAGCAGCCGGCCCAGCGTGCCCTCGGGCCCGGGTGTGCCCCGCTCCCGCCGCGCGTCGGCGCGCAATGTCGTGTAGCGCACGATTTCGCTCTCGATGAAGAGGCGGGCGAGAGCGTCGCGGTGGACCGGGTCGCGCTCCGCTTTTGGCGCTCACAACGTGATGATGCGCGACGTCGATCTCAACCAGATTCTCGAGTACATCCCGAAGTACGGCATCACCCACAGCGTGTTCGTGCCCGCCGTGCTCCAGTTCTTGCTCATGATGCCGGAAGCCGAGAACGTCGACTATTCGAGCCTCCGACTCGTCGTGTACGGCGCGTCACCGATCTCACGGGAGGTGCTCGAACAGTCGATCGAACGCTTCGGGTGCAAGTTCGCGCAGGCCTACGGGCTCACCGAGACCAGCGGTGGCGTCGGGTTGCTGCTCCCGGAGGACCATGATCCCCGAGGGCGCCACCCCGAACGGCTCCAGTCGGCGGGGCGCGCCGCGCCGGGCGTCGAACTCCGCATCGTCGATCTCGAGTCGGGGACGGACGCAGCGACCGGCGAGGTCGGTGAGGTGTGGATCCGCGGACCCGAGGTGATGGTCGGCTACTGGAACCACCCCGAAGCCACCGCGGCCGCGATCACTCCCGACGGCTGGTTGCGTAGCGGGGACGCCGGCCACCTCGACGCCGACGGCTATCTCTACCTGAGCGACCGGGTGAAGGACATGATCATCAGCGGCGGCGAGAACGTGTATCCGGCCGAGGTCGAGAACGTGTTGATGTCACATCGGGACGTTGCCGACGTCGGCGTCATCGGCGTGCCCGACGACAAGTGGGGCGAAGCGGTGAAGGCGATCGTGGTGCGTGCACCCGGCTCCGACCTCACTGCCGAGGACCTCATCGCCTACGCCCGTGACCGAATGGCGCATTACAAGGTGCCCGCTCCGTCGACTGGGCCGAGGCGCTGCCCCGCACGCCGTCGGGCAAGATCCTGAAGCGGGACTTGCGCGCGCCGTACTGGGAGGGTCGCGACCGCCAGGTGAGCTAGCCGCGAACCACTACGCGGTCGCGTTCGCGCGGGCGGGCGCCGGTGCGGCGGGCGCCGCGCCGCGAGCGGCGCGCCAC
>JBOGFL010000520.1:0-2238 GCA_050743285.1 Acidimicrobiia bacterium | reverse complement strand
GCCGGTGAGCCAGTAGAGGCTGACGTTGGCGAGCAGGAGATCGCGATCGACCGCGGTGTCGGGATGACCGTCGGAGTCGGTCCAGGCGGCGTGCTTCTCGGCGATCCAGGTGAGCTGGCCGACCGCCAGCAGCATCGCCCATACGAGCTATCCGGGAGCCAGCCGGAGACACGTTCGCAACGTAGAAGTCGTGGGTTCAAGTCACATCACCTCCGTCTCGTGTCCACGATGCCTCGCGAGATGCGTCCTCTATCTCCCGAACTCAGGCAACATCACCTCCACTCGAATTCGGCTTGTCGGAGCCATTTGCGCAGTCTGCCTCGACGCACGTTCTCGAGCTGCGGTATCGCCGGCAACGATGGTGCTCGTACAGTCTGGGGATGGCTGCGCCCGAGGTTCGGTACGCACAGAACGCCGGTGTCAACATCGCGTACCAGGTGTTCGGAGGTGGCCCGCGCGATCTCGTGTTCGTCTGCGGGACGATGTCGCACCTCGAGCTCTTCTGGGCCGACCGCCTCTCTTCGACGATGCTCGAGCGACTCGGTCGCTTCAGCCGCGTCATCCTGTTCGACAAGCCGGGTACCGGGCTATCCGACCCGATCCCAGCAGCACCAACTGTCGATCAGCGCACCGCGGACATCGTCGCGGTGATGGATGCGGCAGGATCCGAACGCGCCGTCGTCGTTGGCTACTCCGAGGGCGGGATCCCGGCGCTGATGCTCGCCGCAGGCCAGCCACAGCGGGTGGATGCGCTCGTTCTGCTCGACACCTTGGTGGCTATGGACTGGGCCCCCGACATGGGCATCACACGGGAGAAGTTCGACCATATCTGGGAAGTGATCGACGAAGCGTGCGAACGCTGGGGACAGGGTGTTCTCATGTCGATGTTCGCGCCGACATTGGTCGGCCACCCCTTCTACGGATCGCGGCTCGGGTCCATCGAACAGGCGTGCATGAGCCCGGGCATGGCGAGGTCTGTACTCCAGGGATACCACGGGATGGATATGCGCGAAGTAGCCGCATCGATCCACGTCCCGACGCTGGTTCTGCATGCTTCAGGCGACCAGATGGTTCCGTGCGAGCTGGGACGAGACCTAGCCCGTCGCATCGACGGCGCGCGCTTCGTCGAGCTCGTGGGCCCCGACCATCTGATATGGACCCACAATGCTGAGCAGTTCCCCGACGCAGTCGAGGAGTTCGTCACGGGCGGACACCACGCCCCGAGTGACGAGAACCGCGTCTTGACGACGATCGTGTTCACCGACATCGTCGACTCCACCCGTCAGATCGCGACTCTCGGCGACGCGAGTTGGCGAGCGATCCTGGCCGACCACGATCGCCGGATGGACGAACTCCTCGACCACTTCGACGGAGAGGCCATCAAGCATACCGGCGACGGACGGCTTGCCCACTTCGCCCGCCCCGCACGCGCCGTCCGGTTCGCGACGGCTATGGCTACGGCCGCCCGCTCGTGTGGTATCGAGATCCGCGCCGGCATTCACACGGGCGAGTGCGAGTCGGTGAACGGTGATCTCTTCGGACTGGCGGTGAACATCGCCGCACGCGTCGCGGCGCTGGCTCCGCCGGGCGAGGTGCTCGTCTCCTCTACCGTGAAGGACCTCGTCTTCGGATCGGGTCTCACCTTCACGATCCACGGAGAGCACGAGCTCAAAGGCGCGCCTGGGCCATGGTCTCTCTACCGATGCGCCGATGACCGTCCCGGCCCGCTCGTTGCGACCGGCTACGACACCGACGTACGGCACGAAGTTTCCGCGGCGCCGTCCGACTAGCTCGGCCCATGAGAAGCGTTCAAGAGTTCCGCAGCCCCTTCCCGAGGGCAGGGTTCGAAAGGTGTCCACTCACCTCCACTCGTTGTCGAAATCACAACGTTCGCCCAGGTCGGCGGGGCAATCGTGATTCCGATCGCTCGGATCCTGAACGACCACTTTCGAACCGATTCACGCGGGGACAGGAATCGATTGACGTGAGGTCGCCTGCGCGACGGGACTGAGCTCCATGCCCGGTAGCGCCGAGGTGTCGTTCTGCGCTCGAGTCAGCGCGCCGAGGTGCGATGTTCGGTGTGCGGGTATGGCGCGCCCCTGATCGGCACGTTGAGGGCGCAAGGCTCCTGGTGTCGTGGTGGCAGACGGGCGGCGCCACGGAATCAGATGCTCAGCCGCACGCTCTGTACCCCCACGCTGAGGTGTCGAACCGATCCGGTGCTACTGGGCTTGAGGC
>JBOGFL010000519.1:0-4824 GCA_050743285.1 Acidimicrobiia bacterium | reverse complement strand
GGACGAGGCGCGTCTCGAGCGCCAAACCGACGAGGGCGCGCAGGTGCTGGCGCCGCTCGAACGGGGTGAGCGCCAAGCCGAGCTCGTGCTGTCCGGCGGGGTCTGGCCCGACGAAGACGAGACGATGATCATCAACATGGGTCCGCAGCACCCGTCCACACACGGGGTGCTGCGAATCATGATGGAGCTCGACGGCGAGACCATCTTGCGCGCCAAGCCGGTCATCGGGTACCTGCACACCGGGATGGAGAAGACCGGCGAAGAGCTCACCTACGTGCAGGGCGCGACCAACGTCACGCGCATGGACTACGCCTCGCCCCTTTCGAACGAGCTCGTGTATTCGATGGCGGTCGAGCAGCTCCTCGACGTCACCGGCGAGATCCCGGACCGGGCGACGTGGATCCGGATGCTGATGGTCGAGATGAACCGGATGGCGTCGCACCTCTTGTTCCAGGCAACCAACGGCATGGACATCGGCGCGATCTCGATGATGCTCTACGGCTGGCGCGAACGCGAGGAAGTACTGCGCTTCATCGAGGCCGTCACCGGGTTGCGGATGAACAACAACTACATCCGTCCCGGGGGTGTCGCCGCCGAGCTGCACGACGGATGGGAGGACGACGCGCTCCGGGTCTGCGACCTCGTCGAGACCGGCGTGCACGACTACGACCAGCTCCTCACCGGAAACCCGATCTGGCGCGAGCGCACCGTCGGGATCGGCCCGATCACCACTGAAGAGTGTCTTGCTCGTTGCGTGACCGGTCCCGTCCTGCGCTCGACCGGTTTCCCGTGGGATCTGCGCCGGGCCCAACCGTACCTCGCCTACGACGAGGTCGACTTCGACGTCATCTACGCCGAGAACGGCGACGCCTTCGATCGGTACCACATTCGCCTGTACGAGATCCTCGAGTCGGTGAAGATCGTGCGCCAGTGCGTCGAGAAGATGCCGTCGGGGGATTACCGGATCCAGGACCGGAAGGTGACTCCGCCGCCGCGAGCGCGCATCGACGAGTCGATGGAAGCGCTCATCCACCACTTCAAGCTGTTCACCGAAGGGTTCCGGGTTCCGCCCGGCGAAACCTACGCCGCGATCGAGTCACCGCGCGGGGAGATCGGCTGCTACATGGTCGCCGACGGCAGCGGAAAGCCGGTTCGGCTGCACATCAGAGGGCCGTCCTTCTACAACCTCAGCGCGATGGAAGTGATGGTGCCGGGCACGCTCGTCGCCGATGCGGTGGCGATCGTCTCGGGCCTCGACCCGATCATGGGCGAGGTGGACCGTTAGTGGTGTTCACGCGCGAGAACCGGAGCCGGGCCAACGAGATCATGGCCCGCTACCCGTTCAAGAAGTCGGCAACGCTGCCGCTGTTGCACCTGGCCCAGGACCAGGACGGCTGGGTGAGCTCTGGAGCGATGCGCGAGATCGCGGCGTTGCTCGACGTCACGCCCGCGCAGATCCTCGGGATCTGCTCCTTCTACACGATGCTCAAGCGCGAGCCGGTCGGCCGCTACGTGGTCTCGGTGTGTACCAACGTCACGTGCCTCGTGCGCGGCGGCCCCGAGTTGCTCGATCACCTCGACGATCGGCACGGCGACGCCTCCGAGGTACACGTCGAGGAAGTCGAGTGTCTCGGAGCGTGTGACCGCGCGCCGGTGTTCCAGGTGAACTACGACTTCCACGGGCCGGTGACGCACGAAGAGGCCGACACGATCATCGACGAGTACGTGCTCGGCAGCCGCCCGGCCCGCAGCATCTCGGGCACCGCGGTCGGGGGCAGCTGATGTCCGCCGACGGTAGGGAGACCGGCGAACGCGCGTCGGAAACGCGCATCATCACCGCCCGGCTGCGTGACTTTCCCGACGACTCCTGGACGATGAAGCGCGCCTCGGCAACCGGTGCGTACAAGGCGCTGCGCAAGGCGCTGAAGATGTCGCCTCAGGCGATCATGGAAGAGCAGGTGAAGGCGTCGGGCCTCCGAGGTCGGGGCGGTGCCGGCTTCGGCACCGGGCAGAAGTGGAGCTTCCTGCCCAAGGACGTATATCCGCGTTACCTCGCGGTCAACGCCGACGAGGGCGAGCCGTCGACGTTCAAAGACCGCATGCTGCTCGAGGGCGATCCGCACCAGCTGATCGAGGGCATCGTTATCAGCGCCTTCGCGATCGATTGCCACGAGGCGTTCATCTACATTCGCGGTGAGTACGCGCTCGCAGCCGACCGGCTCGCCGTCGCATTGGCCGAGGCGTACGAGAAGGGTTTCGTCGGCAAGAACATCCTCAACTCGGGCTTCGACCTCGAGATCGTGATCCACCGCGGCGCGGGCGCGTACATCGCCGGCGACGAGACGGGACTCCTCTCGAGTCTCGAGGGCGAGCGGGCAATGCCACGAGTGAAGCCGCCGTTCCCCGCGGTCGAGGGCCTGTACGCGAAGCCGACGATCGTCAACAACGTCGAGACACTGTCGACGGTGCCGCACATCGTCGACCGGGGCGGCGAGTGGTATGCGGGCCTCGGCGTGGGGACCTCCACGGGCACGCGTCTGTTCTCGGTCTCGGGGCACGTCGAGCGCCCGGGCAACTACGAGGTGGAGATGGGCATGTCGTTCCGCGCCCTCATCGAGGGCCTGGCCGGCGGGGTTTCGAAGGGCCGGCAGCTGAAGTTCTTCATCCCCGGCGGCGCATCCTCGCCGTGGCTCATGCCGCAGCACCTCGACGACGCGCTCGACATGGACCACGTTCAGCAGGACCTGAAGTCGATGCTCGGATCGGGCGCGGTGATGGTCTACGACGAGACCACCGACCCGCTGCTCGTCGCGTGGCGCATTCTCAAGTTCTTCGCTCACGAGTCGTGCGGGAAGTGCACGCCGTGCCGGGAAGGCGCGGCCTGGCTCGAGCGCGTCCTGTACCGGATGTCGCACGGCCAGGGCCGGGCCGACGATCTCGACCTGATGCTCAACTTCGGCAACAACATCGTGCCGGGGCTCAACGCGCCATTCGCCCAGACAACGATCTGCGCGCTGGGGCCGTCGACGATGTCGCCGATCGTGAGCCTCGACCGTTACTTTCGCGACGAGATCGAGGCCCGCTACGGAAGACCGGGCGCGACGCGGGTCGAGCTCGCCGGGAGTCGCTCGTGAGCGCGCCGTCGCACCCGATGTCCCAGTGGCCCTCCGACCACGAGTACTCGCTTCCCGTCCGGCCCGGGCCCGACACTGTCACGATCACCGTCGACGGCCGCGAGGTCGAGGTGCCCAACGGGCAGCTGTTGATCACCGCGGCCGAGCAGCACGGCACCTATATTCCGCGTTTCTGCTTCCACGAGCGCATGAAGCCGGTCGGTATGTGCCGCATGTGCCTCGTCGAGGTCGAGGGGCTGCGCGGTCTGCAGATCTCCTGCGCGACGCCCGTCTACGACGGCATGGTCGTGCACACGACGAGTGAGGCGGTCCGCACCGCGCAGGACGGTGTGCTCGAGTTCCTCCTCATCAATCATCCGCTCGACTGCCCGGTGTGCGACCGCGGCGGCGAGTGCCCGTTGCAGGACCAGACGCTCGCGTTCGGTCCGGGTGAGTCACGCTTCGTCGAGGAGAAGCGCCATTGGCCCAAGCCGATCGAGATCTCGTCGCTGGTCATGCTCGACCGTGAGCGCTGCATCCAGTGCGGGCGGTGCACGCGGTTTGCTGACGAGATCGTCGGTGACCCGCTCATCGACTTCGGTGGGCGCGGGGCGGCCACCGAGGTCATCACGTTCCCCGACGAGCCGTTTCGCGACCATTTCTCCGGGAACACGGTGCAGATATGCCCGGTGGGCGCGCTGACGGCGGCGCCGTACCGGTTCCGGGCCCGACCCTGGGACCTCGAGACCGCGGAGACGACCTGCGTCGCGTGCGCGGTCGGGTGTCGCGGCGCGCTGCAGTCCTCGACCAACCGGCTGGTGCGCCTGCTCGGTGTCGATTCCGAGCCCGTGAACCACGGCTGGCTCTGCGACAAGGGCCGCTACGGCTACGAGTGGGTCCATTCCCCGGCGCGCGTTCGCACACCGCGTGTACGGCGCGACTCCAAGGCGGTGGACGTGTCGTGGCCCGAGGCCCTCGACGCCGCCGCCGCCGGGCTCCGGCGTGTGATCGACACCTACGGTCCTGAGGGCGTCGCGGTGTTGGGCGGTGCCCGGGGCACCAATGAGGACGCCTACGCGTGGACGCGCTTTGCCAAGGGCGTGCTGCGAACCGACAACGTCGACTGTCAGCTCGGCGACGGCCTGCCGGCCGAGCTGATCCTGGGCATGCCGCGTGCGGTCATTGCCGACTGCGACGAAGCCGCCGGCATCGTCGTGCTGGCGGGCGATCTCCGGGAGGAGCTCCCGATCCTGCATCTGCGGCTTCGGCGCGCCGCGGCCGATCTCGGTGTGCCGTTGGTGGAGATCACCCCGCGCGACTCCGGGCTCACGGGCGTGGCGTCGGGGTCGATCCGCTACGCGCCGGGCCAGCTCGGCGGGGCGGTGACGCAGCTCACCAAGGCGCTCAGAGGTGAGCGGGCCCGTAAGGAGTACGCCGACGCGGTGGTGCCGTTCCAGGGGCGGGGCGGTGACGTCATCGTCGTCCTGGGTCGGGCCAGCGTGGCTGACGCCGCCGACGAAGTGGTCGACGCGGCGGCGGCGCTGTCGGCGCTCCCCGGGGTGCGCTTCCTCTCCGCGCTGCGGCGCGGCAACGTCCACGGCGCCCTCGACCTCGGCATGACACCCGGGTTCCTGCCCGGCCGTGTCGCGCTCGACGCTGCTCGCAACCATTTCGAAGCCGCGTGGGGCGGCGTGCCGGCGCGCGCCGGCTT
>JBOGFL010000518.1:0-1695 GCA_050743285.1 Acidimicrobiia bacterium | reverse complement strand
TCGACGAACGGGGCCCCGACGCGGCCTCGGTACGGGCCGTTGCGGACGAGGTCGGCACCACGACGAGGGCCGTCTACAGCGTCTTCGGGTCGAAACCGGGGCTCCTGGAAGCGCTGGCAACGCGGTTGTTCGAGGTGCTGAACGACGCCATCGCCCGGGTCCCCCTGACCGAGGACCCGGCGTCCGATCTCGTCGAAGTGGGCCTGCAGGCGTTCCGCCGGACCGCGCTCGCCCATCCCTCGCTGTACCGCCTCGTCTTCCTGCGCGTGGTCCCTGACCTCGAACTGGGGCCGGCCTTCGGCGCGGTCGCGTCCGCCGCGTTCAGCGCCATGCGGGGCCGGGTCGAGCGTCTCGATCCGCCGGGTGCCGGGGACTCCTTCGCGGTGCACGAACGCGCGCTCGCCTTCCACGCCCTGACCGAGGGCTTGGCGTCGATGGAGCTTCGCGGCGTCATGCTCGACCCGACTGCCGCCGACGACGTGTGGCGACACGCGCTCACGGCGCTCGTTCGTGGGTTCGTCAGCCGGTAGACGGCCAAGGAGCCGTGCATCCGCGAGGACTGGTGAGTTGCGCCGCGCGCCCGTGCCGCTCGCCGTCGTCCTGACGGCTACTTGCGCCGCTCGACCGCTGTGTGCAGTTGTTGCTTGGTCATGCGCGAACGTCCGGCGACGCCCAGCTTCTTGGCCTCGTTGTAGAGCTGCTCACGCGTTCGGCCCTTGGGCCGGTCGGTGCCGGAGCGGTGACCACCGCGAACGCTGGGCGCCTTCCCGCGCATTGACGTCTTCGACCGGGTACGGGATTGCCCGGACCGGGCGCGTTCCTTGTTGACGGTGCGGGCCGCGATCTCCTCGGCCCGTGCCTCGCTACGACCTCGACTCCGTTGGCTCTTTCGGATGTGCTCGTACTGGCGGGCCCGCTTCGTGCCCTTCTTGACTCCCCTGGGAGGCATGACTCCCTCCTCTTTCGTTCGTCGTACGGCCGATACCCGGGATCGTGGCTGGGCAACCGCGCGACAATGGAGGAGTGGTGAGCCGGCCGGGTGGCCGCGTACCGGGTACCGAGAGGTATCCGGTCCGAGGAACGTCCGGACTCCCAGGGCAAGGGTGCTGGGTAACGCCCAGTCGGGATGACCCGCAGGAAAGTGCCACAGAGAACAGACCGCCGATGGCGGCCCGTAGCTTGCAAGGCGGGCCGCACAGGTGAGGGTGAAACGGTGCGGTAAGAGCGCACCAGCGTCCGGGGCGACCCGGACGGCTCGGCAAACCCCACCCGGAGCAAGGCCAAGCAGGGCGAGGACGGCCCGTCCGTCGACCCCGGGTCGGCCGCTGGAGCCGGCGGGCAACCGCCGGTCGAGAGGGATGGCCACCCCGGGCCCGTCAAGGCCCGGACAGAATCCGGCGTACAGGCCGGCTCACCACCGCCCACCCCGCTGACCTGGGCGTTCGTGCCCTCAGCGAGCGTCGATACCCGCCTCGGTCCTCAGGGAGTCCTCAGGAGCCGGAGCGAGTACCCGATCGAGGACCGCTGCCGGCACGTCGCGGTCGTCTCGAAGCCAGTGGACGTAGACCCGGCTGACCGTCTCGACCGTGTCGCCGAGGTGCCCTGCCACCGCCGTCAGCGGCGCCCCCTCGGCGAGGAGCATGGAGGCACAGAAATGCCGCAGGGCGTGGAACGTGAATCGGCGCGGCGTTAGAC